>JBJMQK010000284.1:0-5876 GCA_045802735.1 Anaeromyxobacteraceae bacterium
GGCGGGCTACACGCCCATCCTCGTGATGGACGGCTGGGAGCACGCGTACATGCGCGACTACCTCGCGACGGAGCGCGCGAAGTACGTGGACGCCTTCTTCAAGAACATCAACTGGGAGGCGGTGGAGAGCCGGGTGAAGTAGCGGTCCCGCCCCGCGTTCCGGGCGCTCCGCCCTTCGACTCCGCTGCGCTACGCTCAGGGCGAACGGGTTCCGTCCGCCGAGCACCCTGAGCGTAGGACTCGCGAAGCGGGCCCGGAGTCGAAGGGCCTGAGCGTAGCGCCGAAGGCGCGGAGTCGAAGGACGCGCTACGCTCCCCCCGTGCTCATCCCCCCCTCCCGCCGCGCCGCGCTCCGCCGCCGGCTGCTCGCGTGGTGGGACGCGGGGCACCGCGACCTGCCGTGGCGCTTCCCCCAGCACGCGGCCGACCCGTACCGCGTCTGGCTCGCCGAGGTGATGCTGCAGCAGACGCAGGTCGCGGTCGTCGTTCCCTACTACGAGCGCTTCGTGGCGCGCTTCCCCACGCTCGCGGCGCTCGCCGCCGCGGGGGAGGACGAGGTCCTCGCGCTGTGGAGCGGCCTCGGCTACTACGCGCGCGGCCGCCGCGTCCTCGAGGCGGCGCGCGCTGCGCTCGAGCGCCACGGCGGGCTCCCCGCCCACGTCGACGCGCTGCGCGCGCTCCCCGGGTTCGGCCCCTACACCGCCGGCGCGGTGGCGAGCATCGCCTTCGGACTCCCTTCACCCTGCGTCGACGGCAACGTCGCCCGCGTGCTCGCGCGCCTCTTCCTCGTCGACGCGGCGCCGGAGGATCGCGCCGCGGTCGCGCGGCTGTGGCGGCTCGCGGCGGAGCTCGTCCCCCCGGAGCGCCCCGGCGACTTCAACCAGGCGCTCATGGAGCTCGGCGCGACGATCTGCGGGAAGCCGACCCCGCGCTGCGAGCGGTGTCCCGTCGCCGCGCCGTGCGAGGCGCGGAAGGCGGGGAGGGCGACGGAGCTCCCGCGCGCCCGCCGCCGCGCCGCGCCGCGCCTGCTCGTCCTCGCCTGCGCCGCCGCCGTCCGCGATGGCGCGCTCCTCGTCGCGCGCCGCCCGCCGGGCGGCCTCTGCGGCGGGCTCTGGGAGCTCCCGTCCGCGGCGGTCGGCGCCCGCTCCGAGCCGCGCGCGGCGCTCCGCGAGGAGGCCCTGCGGCGCCTCGGCCTCGCGCTCGAGCCCGGGGCCGAGCTCGCCGCGGTCGAGCGGACGCTCACCCACCGCAGGCTCCTCCTCCGCGCGTTCGCCTGCCCGCCGCCTGCGCGGCTCGCCTCGCCCGCGCTGCGCTGGGCCGCCCCGGCGGAGCTCGCCGCGCTCGGGCTCCCGACGGCGATGCTGCGCCTCGCGGAAGCCGTGATCGTTGCGGCAGCCGCTTTGCGCGCGCATGCGCCGCGGCGTGCCGACCTTGGGGCGAGGAGGCGCGCGTGAGGCTCGACGACGACGACCGCTCGAACGTGGAGGACCGCCGCGGGAGCGGGCCGCTCGGGGGCTCGGGGATACGGCTCGGGCTCGGCGGCACGCTCGTCGTGCTCGTCCTGAGCGTCGTGTTCCGCCAGGACCTGTTCTCGGTGATCGGCGCGGGCGGTGCCCCCGTCGCGGCGCCGACCTCGCCCGCCCAGGTCGAGCGGCGCGAGCGCGCCGAGGCCGACCTCGAGCGCGTGGCGGTGGCGTCGTTCAACGACGCGCAGAAGACCTGGGCGACCGAGCTCACGCGCCGCTCCGCGAGCTATCCGCCGGCGCGCCTCGTGCTCTTCTGGGACGAGACGCGCTCCGGCTGCGGCGACGCGCCCGCGGCGATGGGCCCCTTCTACTGCCCCGTCGACCAGAAGGTCTACATCGACCTCGGCTTCTACCGCGAGCTCGCGAGGCGCTTCCACGCGGCGGGCGCGTTCGCGCAGGCGTACGTCATCGCGCACGAGGTGGGCCACCACGTCCAGAGCGTCATCGGCGTCGAGAAGAAGGTGCGCGCGGCGCAGCGCCGCGACCCGCGGGCGCAGAACGCGCTGTCGGTGCGCCTCGAGCTGCAGGCCGACTGCCTCGCCGGCGTCTGGGCGCGCTCCGCCGAGCAGCGCCAGCTCCTCGATCCCGGCGATCTCGACGCGGCGCTCGACGCGGCCGCGGCGGTCGGCGACGACCGCATCCAGAAGCAGACGACGGGGAGCGTCCACCCGGAGAGCTTCACGCACGGGACCGCGGCGCAGCGCTCGCAGTGGTTCCGGCGCGGCTTCGACGAGGGCAAGCTC
Source organism: Anaeromyxobacteraceae bacterium (assembly GCA_045802735.1). GTDB lineage: Bacteria > Myxococcota > Myxococcia > Myxococcales > Anaeromyxobacteraceae > Anaeromyxobacter_A. Next base: position 2,269 of record JBJMQK010000284.1, read on the forward strand.
GAGGCCTGCGACACCTTCTCGTCTCCGGAGCGGCGCGCCGCGCCGCGAGACTGAGCGTGCCCGCGAACTTCACGCGCCGGCGCGACCTCTTCCAGGACGCCGGCCTCCCCGATCCCGACGCCGCCGGCGCGGCGCTGGCGGAGGAGGTCGCGCTCCTCGCCTGGCCCGAGGCGTGGCGCGCCGACGACCCCGACCGCGCGCTCGCCGCGCTGCGGACGGCGCTCGCGGCGCGCGTCGCGCGGACGCCGCCGGATCAGCGGCGGCTCGCGAGCCACGTCCCGGAGTGGCTCGCCGATCGCAGCGGCGATCTCGCCACGGCGCTGTGGCTCGCGCGGGCGGAGCACGGCGACGCGCTCGATGTCCCGGGCTACCTCCTCGCGGTGCTCGACGCGCTCGCCGCGGCGGGGCGCGGGCGCGATGCGCTCGCCTACGCGCGCTTCATGCTCGACGTGCGCTTCGACTGGGGCGAGGTCTACCGCGAGCCCTCCATCGCCTGGGAGTTCCTGCGCGAGCGCGAGCCGAACCCGCTCGTGTGGCGGCTCCTCGACGCGCTCACCTCGCGCGGCGACCGCGCGCGCGTGCTCGACCTCGGCTGCGGCGTCGGCAACGACGCCTTCGGCTTCCTCGGCTCGGAGCGCGTCGAGGCCTATACCGGCGTCGACGTGTCGTCCGACGCGCTCGCGGCGTTCCGGAGGCGTGCCGGGCGCGAGCGTCCGCGCGTCGTCCCGGCGCTCGTGCAGGGCGACTTCCTCGACGTGCTCGAGCGCCCCGGCGACCACGTCGCCGGGGCGACCCTCGTCTACTCCTACTCGAGCCTGCACTACTTCTCGTCGGGGGAGCTCGCGCGGATCTACGCGCTGGTGCGCAGCCTTCTCGCCGCGTCGGCGGGGCCGGGCGGCGGGTCCTTCGCGTTCGGCATCAAGGGCCAGGGGTCGGTCTGGGACGGCCAGGGCCTGCCGCTCTACCGCCCGGACGTCTGGGTGAACTGGGACGGACAGTCGCGCTGGTTTCCTTCGCGCGAGGCGCTCGTCCGGCAGCTCGATCGCGCCGGCTTCGAGGTGCGCTTCCACGAGCTGCACGACCACTGGGGCTACTCCGAGCTTGGAAAGCGGGACGTGTTCCACTACGTTCTGCTCACCCCGCGGACACCCCCTCCCAAAAGCGCTTGACACTCTGGGGTGCCACCGTATAATTCGCGCCCCTTCGCCGGGAAAGTTTCGTCGCACCCGCGCCCCCACGCCGTCCCGGGGCGTTTTCATTGAGGAAAGACTCCTTTCGAATGCCGACGATCAGCCAGCTGGTGCGCAAAGGGCGCGAGCAGCTCGAGACCAAGAAGAAGGCCCCCGCGCTCAAGGAGTCGCCGCAGAAGCGCGGCGTCTGCACGCGCGTCTACACCACGACGCCCAAGAAGCCGAACTCGGCCCTCCGCAAGGTGGCCCGCGTCCGCCTCACGAATGGCTTCGAGGTGACGAGCTACATCCCGGGCGTCGGCCACAACCTCCAGGAGCACTCGGTCGTCCTCATCCGCGGTGGCCGCGTGAAGGACCTCCCGGGCGTGCGCTACCACATCATCCGCGGCACGCTCGACGCGGTCGGCGTCCAGGGCCGGAAGCAGAGCCGCTCCAAGTACGGCGCCAAGCGCCCCAGCTAAGGGAACACGCCGAATGCCTCGTCGCCGCGAAGTAGAGAAGCGCAAGATCCTCCCCGATCCCAAGTTCCAGGACCGGGTCGTCTCCAAGTTCGTCAACAACCTGATGCGCAAGGGCAAGAAGTCGACGGGCGAGCAGATCGTCTACGGCGCCTTCGAGCAGGTCGAGGGCAAGCTCAAGGACGATCCGCTGAAGATCTTCAAGAAGGCGCTCGACAACGTGAAGCCGGTGGTCGAGGTGAAGAGCCGCCGCGTCGGCGGCGCCACCTACCAGGTGCCGGTCGAGGTCCGTCAGGACCGCCGCACCGCGCTCGCCATGCGCTGGCTCATCGACTACTCGAAGTCGCGCGGCGAGAAGACGATGGTCGAGAAGCTCGCGGGCGAGATCATGGATGCGGCCTCGAACCGCGGCAACGCGGTGAAGAAGCGCGAGGACACGCACAAGATGGCCGAGGCGAACAAGGCGTTCGCCCACTACCGCTGGTGATCGAAGGAGAGGATCGGAAGTAGGGATCGGGGAAGGACCGCCGGCTTCGCCGCGTTCCAGGGCAGCGCCCCCGCTCTTTGACAGCCCGGTCGAAGGTCTTGCCGCCGCCCGAGGCGTCGGCTCGTCGCGCGTTCAACGTTCACACGGTCGCAGAAGAGAGACGAAATGCCCCGCACCACACCACTCGAGCGTTACCGCAACATCGGCATCATGGCTCACATCGATGCCGGTAAGACCACCACGACCGAGCGCATCCTCTTCTACACCGGGGTGACCCACAAGATCGGCGAGGTCCATGAAGGCACGACCGTCATGGACTGGATGGAGCAGGAGCGCGAGCGCGGCATCACCATCACGTCCGCCGCGACCACCGCCTTCTGGCGCGAGCACCGCATCAACATCATCGACACCCCCGGCCACGTCGACTTCACGATCGAGGTCGAGCGGTCCCTGCGCGTCCTCGACGGCGCGGTCACCTGCTTCGACGGCGTGAACGGCGTCGAGCCGCAGTCCGAGACGGTGTGGCGGCAGGCGGACAAGTACGGCGTGCCGCGCATCTGCTTCATCAACAAGATGGATCGCGTTGGCGCCGACTTCTTCATGTCGGTCGACACCATCAAGGAGAAGCTCGGCGCCCGCGCGGTGCCGATCCAGCTCCCGATCGGCCGGGAGGACAAGTTCCGCGGCATGGTCGATCTCGTCAAGATGAAGGGCGTCACCTTCGACGACGAGACCATGGGCGCGAAGTACCAGGAGGTGGACATCCCCGCCGACCTGGTGGAGCAGGCGAAGGAGTACCGGGCCGCGATGGAGGAGGCCGTGGCCGAGATCGACGACGAGCTCATGGCCAAGTACCTCGACGGCCACGCCCTCACCAACGAAGAGGTGAAGAAGGGCCTCCGCAAGGGCACCATCGCGATGAAGTTCTTCCCGGTGATCTGCGGGAGCGCCTTCAAGAACAAGGGCGTCCAGCACATCCTCGACGCCGTGGTGGACTACCTGCCGAGCCCGGTCGACGTCCCGCCGATGAAGGGCGTCGACATGAAGGGCGTCGAGGTCATCCGCGGCACGTCCGACGACGAGCCGTTCTCCGCGCTGGCGTTCAAGCTCATGAACGACCCGTTCGTCGGGAACCTCACCTTCTTCCGCGTCTACTCGGGCAAGCTCGACGCCGGGTCGTACGTCTACAACGCGACCAAGGACAAGAAGGAGCGCATCAGCCGCATCGTCCAGATGCACGCCGACAAGCGCGAGGAGATCAAGGAAGTCCTCGCCGGCGACATCGCCGCCGCGGTCGGCCTCCGCGCGACGACCACCGGCGACACGCTCTGCGACGAGGACAAGAAGGTGATCCTCGAGCGGATGATCTTCCCGGAGCCGGTGATCCACGTCGCCGTCGAGCCGAAGACGAAGGCCGACCAGGACAAGATGGGCATCGCCCTGGCCCGCCTCGCCATGGAGGACCCGTCGTTC
>JBJMQK010000318.1:0-4237 GCA_045802735.1 Anaeromyxobacteraceae bacterium
TTCCAGGGGTGGCGCTTGTCGACGTGGTTCCCGAGGGGATCCTCCTGGACGAAGGACTCCTCCTGCTCCCAGTCGTCGTAGTACGACGAGCCGAGCAGGATCCGCATCCCGAGGTTGATCTCGACGAGGTCGGTCGTGACGAGCTTCCCGTCGACGACGACGCCCGGGGTCACGTACATCGCGCGGCCCCATCTCGTCATGTTCTTGTACTGGTAGTCGCAGACGTCGGGGTTCTGGAACGAGCCCCAGCAGCCGAGCAGCACGCGGCGGTTGCCGACGTTCTCGTACCCGGGGAGCGCCTCGTAGAAGAAGTCGATGAGGTCGTCGTTGAGCGGGACGAGGCGCTTCGCGAAGTCGAGGAACTTGAGCAGGCGCGACAGGTAGTCGGTGAAGACCTGCGGCGTCGCGACGGTGCCCACGCCGCCGGGGTAGATGGTGGACGGGTGGACGTGCCGCCCCTCCATGAGGCAGAACATCTCGCGGGTGAGGCGGCTCATCTGCAGCGCCTCGCGGTACATCTTGCCCTCGAACGGATTGTACGAGCGCATGATGTCGGCGATGGTGCGGTGCTCGTGGATCGCGGCGTGCGGCGCCGGCGTGTGCTCCGCCCGCTCGAGCAGCTTCGGGTTCGTCTCCTTCACCATCCGCTCGCAGAAGTCGACCATCACCAGGTTGTCCTGGAAGATGGCGTGGTCGAACATGTACTCGGCGGCCTCGCCGAGGTTGATGATGAGCTCGGCGAGCGGCGGCATCTTGATCCCGTACGCCATGTTCTGCGCGTACACGGAGCAGGTGGTGTGGTTGTCGCCGCAGATCCCGCAGATGCGGCTCGTGATGAAGCCGGCGTCGCGCGGGTCCTTCCCCTTCATGAAGACGCTGTAGCCGCGGAACAGGGACGAGGTGCTCTTGCACTCCACGACCTCGCGGTTCGCGAAGTCGATCTTCGTGTAGATCCCGAGGTTGCCGATGATCCGGGTGATCGGGTCCCACGCCATCTCGACGAGGTTGCGCCCCGGCTGCGTCCCGACGGTCTGTTCCATCGCTCCTCCTGCGCTGGCGTGCGCTGGCGCTCGCTTCAGTGTGGCTCGGGGCCGCTGGTGCGCGGGTGCGACGCGTGGAGGCCGCGCTCCGGCTCGCGGTAGCGGCGCGCGCCCCCCACGCGCCAGCGCGGGTCGTAGCCGGTCGTGAGCTCCGGCCGGTCGTGGCGCCAGCGCGGCTCCTCGTTCACCGTCTCGTTCGTCAGGCTGCGCAGCGCGCGGATGAGCCGGCCGTAGGTGCGGATGAGCCCGGACGAGACCGTGCCGCCGGGCGGCTGGTCCATGAACGGCATGAACTTGTCGGGGAACCCGGGCATCGTGCAGCCGATGCAGACCCCGCCGACGTTGGGGCAGCCGCCGATGCCGGCCATCCAGCCGCGCTTCGGGACGTTGCAGTTCACCACCGGTCCCCAGCAGCCGACCTTCACCTGGCACTTCGGCGAGTTGTAGTCGAGCGCGAAGTCGCCCTGCTCGTAGTACCCTGCCCGATCGCACCCTTCGTGAACGGTCTTCCCGAAGAGCCAGGTGGGCCGGAGCTGCTCGTCGAGCGGGATGATCGGGTTCTCCCCCGCCGCCTGGTAGAGGAGCCAGGTGAGGGTCTCCATGAAGTTGTCGGGTTGCACCGGGCACCCCGGGACGTTCACGATGGGGAGCCCGGCCGCGCTCCTGAAATCCCAGCCCAGGTAGTCGGCGAGCCCCATGCAGCCGGTCGGGTTGCCCGCCATCGCGTGGATCCCGCCGTACGTCGCGCAGGTGCCGATCGCCACGACGCCCCACGCCTTCGGCGCGAGCTCGTCGATCCACTCGTTGATGGTCTTCGGCTGCCCGTCGGGGCGGTTTCCGAACGAGGTCCAGAACCCGTCGCCGTTGATCTGCTCGTTCGGGATGGAGCCCTCGATGACGAGCACGAACGGCGCCTCCAGCTCGCCGCGCGCGGCCTTGCGGAAGACCGCGAGGTACTCCTCGCCGCCGAGCGAGTAGTCGAGGACCTTGTTGTGCAGGTGGACCCTGGGGAGCCCCGGGATGAGCCCGAGCACCACGTCCTCGATGGCGGGCTGGGTCGCGGCGGTGATGGAGACCGTGTCGCCGTCGCAGCTCATCCCCTCGGAGATCCAGAGGATGTGGACCTCGTCCACGCCCGACTTCGTCCGAGCCATGTCCGCCTCCCACGGGCACGGTCCGCTGCCGCGGCGCACCCGCTCGCCGTGTCCGCGAGGGTCCTGCCGGAGAAACGTGCGGACCTGCGACACCGACCGCAATTGCGCGCGCGCCGGGCACGCGGGGAGGCGACGCGCGGAGCGGGCGCACTCGCGCCGTGGGGCCTCAACGGGCGCTCGCTCCGGTGCGCTGCGCGCGGAGCCACGCGTACCATGCGTCGAGGCCGTCGCCGCGGGTGGCGGAGATCGTCAGCACCGCGAGCGCGGGGTTCACGCTGCGTGCTGCGGCGACGCAGCGCGCGCCGTCGAACGCGAGGTGCGGGGCGAGGTCGATCTTGTTGAGCAGCATGAGCGCGCTCGCCCTGAACGCGTGCGGGTACTTGAGCGGCTTCTCGTCGCCCTCCGGCGTCGAGGCGACGACCACCTTCGCGCGCTCGCCGAGGTCGAACAGCGCGGGGCACACGAGGTTTCCCACGTTCTCCACGAGGACGACCGAGCCCGGCGGGGGATCGAGCGTGCGCAGCGCGCCCGCGACCATCGCCGCGTCGAGGTGGCAGCCCCGGCCGGTGTTGATCTGGACGACCGGCGCCCCGGTCGCGCGGATGCGATCGGCGTCGAGCCCGGTCTCCTGGTCACCCTCGATGACGGCGACGTCGAGCTCGCCGCGGAGGTCCCTGAGCGTGCGCTCGAGGAGCGTCGTCTTGCCGGCCCCGGGCGAGGAGAGGACGTTCAGGCAGGTGAGGCGACGCGCGGCGAGCCAGGCGCGGTTCTCCGCGGCGAGGCGGTCGTTCTTCCCGAGCACCTCCGCCTCGAGGTGGACGAGGCGCGCGGCGCCGCTCGACCAGGGCGCGCGAAGCGGGTGAGAGGTCCCCGAACAGCCACAGGTCGCGCACATGTCAGGCCACCTCCACCGCGGAGACGAGGAGCTGCTCGCCGTCCGTGAGATCGAGGTCGGCGCTCCCGCAGGGGCAGAGCGGGATCCGCGGATCGACGGCGACGTCCGCGGCGCCGCAGGTGCGGCAGCTCCCGCGGGCCGGGACCTCGACGATCTCGAGCACGGCCCCCTCGAGCGCCGTGCCCTGCGCCGCGGCGTCGAAGCAGAAGCGCATCGCCTCGGGCTCGACGCAGGTGAGCGCCCCGATGCGCAGGATCACGCGGGAGACCTTCGCGCCGGGCAGGCGCCCGGTCACGGTCTCGATGACGCCCTCCGCGATCGCGAGCTCGTGCATCCGTGCAAGAGCTGACGTCGGATATGCGGCGCGGCAAGCGCGGCCGGGGCGTCGGGCCTCTCGGGGGGGTTCGCGTCGCGTGCGGCGGCGCTCACGTTCAAGCGCAGGGTGAAGACGCACGAGACGATGCGCCGGGGGATCCGCGTCCGCGGCGCCGTTCAGGGCGTCGGGTTCCGCCCGACCGTGTACCGGCTGGCGCGCGAGGCCGGCCTCGGCGGGTTCGTGCGAAATGACGCCAGCGGCGTCTGGATCGAGGTCGAGGGCGAGGCGAGCCTCGTGGAGGCGTTCCCGGCGCGGCTCCGGGCCGGCGCGCCCCCGCTCGCGCGCATCGAGGCGATGGAGGTGGCGCCGCTCGGGTCCACCGGCGAGCGGAGCTTCCGCGTCGCGGCGAGCGAGGCCGGCGCGGAGACGCGCGCGGCGATCCCGGCCGACGCGGCCACCTGCGAGGCGTGCCTCGCCGAGCTCTTCGATCCGCGCGATCGCCGCTTCCGCTATCCGTTCGTCAACTGCACCGACTGCGGTCCGCGCTACACCATCGTCCGCGATCTCCCCTACGACCGCGCCGCGACGACCATGGCGCCGTTCGCGCTCTGCGCCGCGTGCCGCGCCGAGTACGAGGACCCGGCGAGCCGCCGCTACCACGCGGAGCCGAACGCGTGCCCGGCGTGTGGCCCGCGCCTCGAGCTCCTGTGCGCTTCGCGGCCGCCCGCGCACGGCGAGGCGGCGCTCGCGGAGGCGGTGCGCGCGCTCTGCGCGGGCCGGATCGCGGCGGTGAAGGGCCTCGGCGGCTTCTTCCTCGCGGTGAACGCCCGCG
>JBJMQK010000532.1:0-5017 GCA_045802735.1 Anaeromyxobacteraceae bacterium
CTGGCCGGGCGCGCTGCCGGCGAACCCCTTCTCGATCTCGTCCACCCACAGCGCGACCGGCGCGATCGCCTCCGCCGCCTCGAGCGCGCGCGAGAGCCCTTCCTCCGCGCCCTCCCCCGCGAGCACCCGCGGCAGGTCGAGGCGCAGCAGCGGTGTCCGGAGCACGCTCGCCACGACCTTCGCCGCGAGCGACTTCCCGCACCCCTGCACCCCGAGGAGCATCACGCCCCGCGGCTCGGCGAGCCCGAAGGCGCGCGCCCCCGGCGCGAACGCCAGCGCGCGCTCCGCGATCCACGCCTTGAACCCCTCCAGGCCCCCGAGGTCCTCCGGGCGCTCCACGGCCTCCACGAGCTCGAGCCCGCGCCCCTGCGCGAGCACGCGCTTCTTCTCCTCGAGCACCGCCGCGAGCGCCGCCGGCCCGAGCGCCGCGTCCACGTGCAGCGCGCGGTTGAAGGCGCGCTGCGCCTGCGTGTACGCGAGCCCCGCCGCCGCGGTCACTGCCGCATGCGCCGCGTCCGGCGCCGCGCGCACCGCCTCGCCCTGCATCGCCGCGAGGATCTGTGCCAGCTCCGCGGCGCCGGGGAGCGGCAGCCGGAGCGCCGTCACCTCGGTCTGGAGCCCCTCCGGCACCGCGAGCCGCGGCGCGATCACCACCGCGCAGCGCCGCTGCCGGTAGAACGCCGGCAGGAGATCGCGCAGCCTGCGCGCCACGTCGCGGTCCTCGAGCTCGCGGTGGAAGTCGAGGAGCAGCGCCACCGTCGGGCGCTCGTCGCCGCCGCGGAAGAGCGCATCGAGCGCGGCGCGGCCGTCCGGCGCCGGCACCACCTCGCCCTTCGCTCCGAGCTGCATCCCGCGCGTCCGCGACCACACCGCCACGGCGGGACCGCCCGGCGCCCCGAATGCCGCGCGGCAGAGCGCCACCGCGCGCTCCTCCTCCTCGGTCACCACCCACAGGATGCGCGCACCGGTGCGCTGCAGCTCCGCGAGCTGCTCGACGAACCCGCTCACGGCCGCCCCTCCACGTCGGCGGTGCCGCGCACCGCCTCCTCGAACGACGTCGCCCCGGCGGCGACCTTGCGGACCGCGTGCTCGCGCAGCGAGCGCAGCCCGTCCTGCCGCGCCGTCCGCAGCAGCACCTCGGGCGTCGCGCCCTCGGCCACGAGGTGCCGGAGCCGCGCGTTCACGCCCAGCACCTCGAAGATCCCGGTCCGCCCGTAGTACCCGGTGTAGCGGCACTTGGCGCACCCCGCGCCGCGCCGGGCGAGGAGCTTCCCGGCCCAGTCCTCCGGGTGCGTGACGCCCAGCTCCGCCACCTCGTCGGCCGTGAGCGGCACGTCCTCCGCGCACGCCGGGCACACCTGGCGCACGAGCCGCTGCGACACGACGCCGGTGAGCGTCGCCCCGATGAGGAACGAGGGCACGCCCAGGTCGCGCAGGCGCGCGACGGCGCCGACGGTGTCGCTCGTGTGGAGCGACGTGAGCACGAGGTGCCCCGTGAGCGCCGCCTGCACCGCCTGGCTCGCCGTCTCGCCGTCGCGGATCTCGCCGACCATGATGATGTCCGGGTCCTGGCGCAGCACGTGGCGGAGCGCCTCGGCGAAGCTCGTCCCGGTCTTCGGGTTCGCGGCGATCTGGTTGAAGTCCTCGTGCACCATCTCGATGGGATCCTCGATGGTGACGACATTCACCTCGGGTGACGCGAGCGCCTGCAGCGCCGAGTAGAGCGTCGTCGTCTTGCCGCTGCCCGTCGGGCCGGTCACGACGACGAGGCCGTGCGGCCGCATGAGCCAGCGCTCGAACGTGGCGCGCTCGTCGGCGAGGAACCCCAGCTCCGACAGGTCGCGCACGAGGACGTTCGGGTCGAGGATGCGGATGACGATCTTGTCCCCGAAGGCGGTCGGGATGGTCGAGACGCGCAGCTCCATCTCGGCGTCGCCGCGCGCGGTGCGGATGCGGCCGTCCTGCGGCCGCCGCGCGGCGATGTCGAGGCGGCTCATGATCTTGAAGCGGTTCGCGATGGCGCCGTGCACCGCCTTCGGGACGCGGTAGACGGCGTGCAGCACGCCGTCGATGCGCATCCGGACGATGGCCTCCTCGCGCCGCGGCTCGACGTGGATGTCGCTCGCGCGCTGCTCGAAGGCATAGTGGAGCAGGTACTCCACCGCGGCCACGATCGGCTCGGACGAGGCCTCGAGCGCCTCCAGCCCGGCGAGGTTCACGAACTGCTCGAGGTTGCCGACGTCGACCGCGCCGCCCTGGAGCTGCGTCTGGGCGTCGCGGATCTGCTGCCGGAAGCCGTAGATCTCGGCGATGGCGCGGTGGATGTCGGAGGGCGAGGCGAGCACCGGCACGACGTCACCGCCGGTGAGGCCGCGCAGGTTCTCGAACAGCTCGCGGTCGAGCGGGTTCGCGGCTGCGACGAGGAGCGCCCCGTCGCGCCGCTCGAGCGGGAGGACGCCGTGCTTCCGTGCGAACGGGCGCGACAGCGTCCGCGTCACGAGCAGCGCGTCGAGCTTCAGGGGGTCGATCTTCCGGTAGGAGACGCCGAGCGCCTCCGCGACGGCGCGCGCCGCCTTGTCCTCGTCGACGGCCTCACCTTCCCGCCGCGCGTCTCCGAACTCGAAGGAGGCGATGAGCTCGATCGGTGAGAGCTCCGCCCGGCGGAGCGCCCGCCCGCCCGACCGGCTGGCGTGCTCGCGGAGGAGGCGGGCGCGCTGCGCGGCCTCTCGCGCGAGCGCCGTCCGCCGCGCGTCGTCGCTGAGGATGCCACCCTCCGCCAGGACGTTCGCCACGAACTCGAGCGTGAACTGCGAGGCGTGGCGGGCAGGGGGGAGGCTCACCTCGCGAGTCTAACGCGGGGAGGGGGTCGCCCCAAGGCGACGCCCACGCGAGGGGGCTTCCAACCGCGGGTGCGCCATGAGATGCTGATTGATTCCAGGAGCGTACATGAGACCTCAAGCCACGCCCGCCTCGCGGTCCAGCGACGTCGCATCGACCTGGCCGCCCGTCTCGTCGCCAGCGCTCCACGGACCCGCGCACCACCACGGCCTGCTCGATGGCGCGACGGTCACCGGCGAGGCGTCGCGGCGGAACCTCGCCGTCCGCGTGGGCCTGTGGCTCGACGACACCGGCGCCGTGCGCAAGGCGCGCTGGCGCGGGGTCGCCGACGAGTCGCTCCGGGCGACGGCCGAGAGCGCGTGTGCCCTGCTCGAGTCCGGCGGCGATCCGAAGCTCATGGAAGGGACCGCGCTCCGCGCGACGCTCCTCGCCGCGAGCGCGTCCGCCGAGGGTGCCGACCTCGTCGCGACCGCCGTCGAGGTCGCGCTCCTCGCGAACGCCGCGTTCGGCGCGGGGTAGCAGCGCGGCGTCAGCGCGCGCGGCGCCGGGCGTCCGGTCGCTTCCCCGCCGCCCGCGCCCGTGCCGCGCGCCTCGCAGGCTTCACGACGTCCTCGGCCTTGCCGAGGAGGCGCGGCTTCTCCCGCTCGTACAGGTGCATCGCGTCCCGGAGCGCCTGCAGCCCCTCGCGCCGGCCCTGCGGCGCGGACACGAGCACCTTCTTGTTCTCGAGGCCCTTGTAGTCCTCGAAGAAGCGCTTCAGCTCGCGCATGCGGTGCGCCGGCATGTCGGAGACGTCCCCGAAGTCGGCGTACTCGGGGTCGTCGGCGGAGACCGCGATGAGCTTGTCGTCCTCGCCCTTGTCGTCGCGCATCTTCATCACGCCGATGATCTTCGCGCGCATGATCGACAGCGGCTGGATCGCCTCCTGGCAGTACACCAGGATGTCGAGCGGATCGCCGTCGTCGCAGTAGGTCTTCGGCACGAACCCGTAGTTCGCCGGATAGTGAACGGCGGAGAAGAGCACGCGATCGACGATGAGCAGGCCCGAGGTCTTGTCGAGCTCGTACTTCACCTTCGAGCCGGTGGAGATCTCGATGACCGCGGGGATCCCGTCCTCGACGTAGCGCGGGAGCTCCACGTCGTGCCACGGGTGCATGGCCACGATCAGATCCCCCCGCCGTACTCGAAGCCCGCCTCGCGCACCTCGGCCTGCGTGACGCGGCTCCCCGGCGGCACGCCGTGCGTGAGCCACACGTTGCCGCCGATCGACGACCCGCGGCCGATGACCACGCGGCCGAGGATCGTCGCGCCGGCGTAGATGACGACGTCATCCTCGACGATCGGGTGGCGGTCGATCCCCTTGATCGGCTTGCCGGCCTCGTCGAGCGGGAAGCTCTTCGCGCCGAGCGTCACGCCCTGGTAGATGCGGACCCGATCGCCGATGATCGACGTCTCGCCGATGACGACGCCGGTGCCGTGGTCGATGAAGAGGTTCTCCCCGATGCGGGCGCCGGGATGGATGTCGATCCCGGTGAGCGCGTGCGCGTTCTCCGTGATCATCCGCGGGATGAGCGGCACGCCGAGCGCGTACAGCTCATGCGCGAGGCGCTGGTTCGTCACCGCGAGGACGCCGGGGTAGCTGAAGATCGCCTCGTCCTTGATCTTGAGCGCGGGATCGCCCTCGTACGCGGCGTCGACGTCGGAGCCGACCAGGCGCCGCACCGCGGGGAGGCGGGCGAGGAACGCGCGCGACGCGGTGGCGGCGGCTTGCGCGCAGTGCGCGCAGCGCTGATCGTCGTGCCGCTCGGCGAACGCCACGGCGCGGCGCACCTGCTCCTCGAGCAGCGGCAGCACCCGCGCGAGCTTCGCGCCGATGTAGTAGTGCAGCGTCTCGTCGTGGAGGTCGGCGGACCCGAAGTACCCGGGGAAGAAGATCGCGCGCAGCTCCTCGACCGCCTCGAGGACCGCGGCACGAGACGGCAGCACGATGCGGCCGTCGCCGTTCCGCGGCCCGCCGAGTGCGGTCGCGGCGCGGCACAGCTCGTCCACGACAGGTCCCAGCGAGACTTCGCGCGACGCGTTTTCCAAGGGCCTTCCTCCACGGGCGCGCCCGAAGGTCGCGCTCCGATCGGTGAGGCGGGAGTGTGTTCGGTCGCGACGCGGCGCGCAAGCGCTCGCG
>JBJMQK010000539.1:0-3075 GCA_045802735.1 Anaeromyxobacteraceae bacterium
CCTGCATCACCCGGATGTGGGGGCCGGCGCGCGGGGACGAGGATCAACGCGCCGTGTCAGCGGCCATGTTGTCCGTCCTCGACAAGGCGGGGTACGATGTCCTCTTCCCGCGTGAGATGGGGTCGCTCTGCTGCGGCCTCACGTTCGAGTCGAAGGGCTTCCCGGAGCTGGCGGATCAGAAGTGCGCCGAGCTCGAGCGCGAGCTCATGGAGCGGAGCGACGGCGGCAAGATCCCGATCCTGTGCGACACGAGCCCCTGCATCCAGCGCATGCGCGCGCACTTCCCGCCCGAGCTCAAGGTCTACGAGCCGGCCGAGTTCATCCACGCGTTCCTGATGGACAAGCTCACCTTCGAGAAGAAGGCGGGCAGCGTGGCCGTTCACGTCACATGCAGCACGAGCAAGCTCGGCCTCGGCCCCAAGCTCGAGGCCGTCGCGAAGGCCTGCGCGGAGAAGGTCGTGGTGCCGCCGACGGGGTGCTGCGCCTTCGCCGGCGACCGGGGGTTCGAGGTGCCGGAGCTGAACGCCTCGGCGCTGCGCGACCTGCGCGAGCAGGTCAAGGGCTGCGAGGCGGGGTACTCGAACAGTCGAGGGTGCGAGATCGGGCTCTCGCAGCACGGGGGAATTCCGTACCAGTCTATCGTGTACTTGGTCGACAGGTGTACGCTGCCGGCCCACCCCCGCCCCTCCCACTGAAAGAGCGGTCTACATGAACATTCTGGTCCTGAACTGCGGCTCGTCTTCCGCCAAATTCGCCGTGATTCACCCCACGAGCGGGCGGGAGTTCATCTCCGGCATCGCCCAACGCCTCGGGTCGCCCGAGGCTTCGCTCGACTGGAAGCGCGACGGGCAGAAGGGGTCGAAGGCGTTGCCGGGCGCGGAGCACGGCGCCGCGCTGCGGGCCGTGGTGGCGCTGCTCGAGGCCGAGGGCCTCGCCGGCGACCTCGGCGGCGTCGGGCACCGCGTGGTGCACGGCGGCGCGAAGTTCGCCGGTTCGATGCCCCTCACGGCGGAGGTCATCCACAAGGTGGAGGAGTGCATCCCGCTCGGCCCCCTCCACAACCCGCCGAACCTCGTCGGCATCCGCATCGCGCAGGAGCTCTTCCCCAAGCTCCCGCAGGTCGGCGTGTTCGACACGGCCTTCCACCAGACGATGCCGCCCGTGGCGTACCTGTACCCGGTGCCGTACGCCTGGTACGCGGAGCACCAGGTGCGCCGCTACGGCTTCCACGGCACGAGCCACCGCTTCGTCGCGCAGCACGCGGTGAAGGAGTACGAGCTGCCGGCGAAGCACGGGATCATCACGGCGCACCTCGGCAACGGCTGCTCCTGCGCCGCGGTGAAGGACGGCCAGAGCGTCGACACGACGATGGGCCTCACGCCGCTCGAGGGCCTCGTCATGGGCACGCGCTCCGGCTCCGTCGACCCGGCCATCGTCGGCTTCATGGCGAAGGCGCTCAACATCCCCGCCGAGAAGGTCATCGACCAGCTCAACAAGGCGTCCGGGCTCCTCGGCATCTCCGGCCTCTCGAACGACATGCGCACGCTGCAGGAGGCGGCGGAGAAGGGCCACGAACGCGCCAGGCTCGCGGTCGACATCTTCTGCTACGTGCTGTCGAAGACCATCGCGGGCCTCGTCGTGCCGCTCGGGCGCCTCGATGCGCTCGTCTTCACCGGTGGCATCGGCGAGAACGCGGTGTCGATCCGCGCCCGCGTGGTGGAGCAGCTCGGCTTCCTCGGGCTCACGATCGACCCCGCGGCGAACGCGGCGGCGGTGCGCGGCCACGGCGGTCGCATCACGCGCGAGGTCCGGCCGCAGGCGATCGTCGTCCCCACGAACGAAGAGCTCATGATCGCGGAAGACACGGCCGAGATCGTCACCCGCGCGCGCGCGTCGGCGTAGGCGAGCCGCCACCGCTCCAACCTCGAGAGGACAAGCCATGCCCCATATCCTGCTCGTCGCGCCCGCCGGCCGTACCGTGGGTCTCACCTCCGTCTGCCTCGGCATCGTGCGCGCGCTCGATCGCCAGGGCGTCCGCGTCGCGTTCGCGAAGCCCATCTCCGCGCGCGGCCAGGAGCACTCCGTCGCGCTCATGCGCCTCGGCGCGAACCTCCACCCGCCGGCGCCGATCTCGCGCAACGTCGCCGAGGAGCTGCTCGCCGCCGGCGACGACCAGACGCTCATGGAGCACGTGGTCGCGCTCTGCACCGGCGCCGCCGAGCGGGCCGACGTCCTCGTCGTCGAGGGCATGGTCCCCGAGGTGGGGATGGTGTGGGCGACGCGCGTGAACGCGCTCATGCTGCGCGCGCTCGACGCGGAGCTCATCCTCGTCTCCGCGCCGCGCGGCCAGACGCCGGCCGAGGTCGCCGACGGCCTCGCCATCGCCGCCCGCGGCTACGGTCCCCACGCGGAGGGCCGCAGCATCGACGCCATCCTGAACCGCGTGTGCAACGGCCAGCCAGGCCACTTCATCGGCGACGCCGAGCAGCTCGCGCCGACCTCCGGCGAGTGCTCCGAGTGCCGCGTGAAGGGCCTCGGCGATCAGGAGATCGAGGCGTACCGCGCCGCGCTCGCCGGCGAGAAGATCCGCTGCGTGGCGGTGGTGCCGTGCAGCAAGGACATCGCCGCGCCGCGCGTCCGCGACGTCGCCGCGGCGGTCGGGGCGAGGGTCATCTCCGCCGGCGCCCAGGCGACGCGCCGCGTGCGCGACGTGGCGCTCTGCGCGATGACGGTGCCGAACGCGATCCGCGCGTTCAAGCCGGGGACGCTCCTCATCACCCCCGGCGACCGGAACGACATCCTGCTCGCGGCCTCGCTCGCGACGCAGGCCGGCACGCCGCTCGCCGGCGTGCTCCTCACCGGCGGGATCGCGCCCGACAGCGACGTCCTCGGCCTCTGCCAGCCCGCGCTCGACGCGGGCCTGCCGGTGCTCGCCGTCGAGGACGGCAGCTACCGCGCCGCCGCGCGCGTGTCCGCGATGGACCAGCAGATCCCGGCCGACGACTCCGAGCGCGTCGAGCGCACGATGACGTACGTCGCCGACCGCATCGACGCCGGGTGGCTGAAGGGCCTCTC
>JBJMQK010000607.1:0-6485 GCA_045802735.1 Anaeromyxobacteraceae bacterium
CCGAGTCGCTGGAGATCCTCGACAAGACGCTCACCGCCTGCGCGGCGATGCGCTGGCCGGACAAGCGCGTCTGGGTGTGCGACGACGGACACCGGGAGGAGGTGGCGGCGCTCGCCGCGGAGCACGGGGCGCGCTACCTGCGCGGCCCGCGCCGCCACGCGAAGGCGGGCAACCTCAACGCCGCCCTCCAGCGCACGGACGGCGAGCTCGTGGTCGTCTTCGACACCGACCACCTGCCGGTGGCGAGCTTCCTGGAGCGGACCGCGCCGCACTTCCGCGACCCGCGCACCGGCGTCGTGCAGACGCCGCACCACTTCTACAACGACGACATCTTCCAGCGCGCCTTCGGCGCCCGCGTGCCGAACGAGGCCGACCTGTTCAACCACGCCATCCAGGGGGCGCGCGACGGCTGGGGCGGGTCGTTCTTCGTCGGCAGCGGCGCGGTGTTCCGGCGCGAGGCCATCGCGAGCGTCGGCGGGTTCAACCTCCTCAGCATCACCGAGGACATCCACACGAGCCAGAAGCTGCACGCGAAGGGCTGGCGGTCGGCGTTCGTGGACGAGGACGTGGCGGTGGGGCTCTCGGCCGAGAACCTGTCGTCGTACCTCGTGCAGCGGAAGCGCTGGATGCAGGGCTGCCTCCAGATCTTCTGGAAGGACAACCCCCTCCTCGAGCGCGGGCTCTCCTTGCGGCAGCGCGTCGGCTACTTCGCCTCGCTCTGGTACTTCTTCTTCCCGCTCGCCCGCCTCGTCTTCTGGGCGACGCCGTGCTGGTTCCTCCTCTTCCACCTCCACCCGCTCTTCGCCGACGTCTCCGAGCTGCTCGGGTACCTGCTGCCGACGATGGTGCTCCTGCCGCTCGCGTCCTCGACCATCCTGCCGGGGTGGCCGCGCGCGCTGTGGGGCGTCGTCTACGAGTACGCGGTGGCGTTCCCGCTCGCGCGCGGCATGGTCGAGCTCGTCCTCCCGAGGAAGCTCGCGTTCAAGGTCACGCCGAAGGGGATCGTCTCCGGGCAGCGCGCGTTCGACGCCCGGTCGTCGCGGCTCACGCTCGCCGCGGCGGTCGTCACCGCCGGTGCGCTCGCCAAGGGCTTCGCCGAGTTCAGCGTCTTCGGCATCGAGAAGGACGCCTACTTCTTCAACCTCGCCTGGGCGGCGGCGAGCCTCGTCGCGCTCGCTGCGGCGCTCCTCGTCGCGTGGGAGAAGCCGCAGCGGCGCAGCGAGGAGCGGGTGCGGCTCGCGACGCCCGTGACCGTCCGGTTCGCCGGGCGCGAGCTCGCCGCGACGAGCGCCGACCTCGGGCTCGGCGGCGCCTCGCTCGATCTCGCGGAGGCGGTCGAGCTGCCTGCGGAGGTGGACCTCGCGTTCACGCTCGCGGGCGCGGCCCACGCCCTGCGCGCGCGCGTCGTCCGCAACGAGGGCGAGCGCGGCGGCGCCCGCTGCGGCGTCGCGTTCATCGCGCTCGGCCCGGCGGAGCGCAGGGCGCTCGTGCGCGGCCTCTTCGGGCAGGCGGCGACCTGGCGCTTCGCGCACGACGGGCGGCCCGCGCACGGGCTCGGCATGGCGCTCGCGCTCCTGCGCGGGATCGCGGGCGCGTTCGCGCCGGGCGGGGAGCGCCGCCGGAGGACGCCGCGCCGCCGCGACCTCCGCCTCGTGAACCTGGTGTGGGAGGGCGGTTCGGCGCGCGCGCTCGTCCGCGACCGCAGCCGGCGCGGCCTCGCGCTCTGGGCCTTCGGCCGGGCGCTGCCGCCGGGCGACGTCCTCCCGGTCCTCTCGCGCGACGGCGCCCCGGCCTGGGCGCGCGTCGTCCACCGCCGGCGGATCGCGCCGCGCCTGTGGCGGCTCGGGCTCGAGATGGGGATCCCACCGGCCGCAGCGGCGCCTCGCGTCTACCTTGCGGCGTGATGCGCTCCCCTCGCACCGCCTCGATCCTCCGCGCGCTCGCCGTGGCGGCGGCGCTCGCCCCGGCCGCTCCCGCCCGGGCGGGCGTCGCCGAGGGCTGGTACGTCCTGCGCGGCCGCTCGAACATGAAGATCGGCAACTACCGCGCGGCGGTGGAGGCCTACCAGAAGGCGGTCGAGCTCGACCCCGGGAACCGCGAGGCGTCGCGCGCCCTCGGCATCGCCTACGAGAAGAACGGCGAGACCGACCGCGCGATCGCGCAGTTCGACCGCTACCTCGAGCGCTTCCATGACGACCCGGAGATCGCGTTCAGGCAGGCGCGTTACCTCGGGTGGTCGCGCTACGGATACCGGAGGGCCGACGCGATCCGGTACTACCGCATGGGGCTCGCGCGGCAGGACGACCCGGCGCGGCGCCACGAGCTGGCGCGGCTCCTCGCGAACGACCGTGCGACGCTCGACGAGGCGCTCGCCGAGTACCGGGCGCTCCTCGCCGCCGACGGCGCGAACCGCCCGCTCCGCGCCGAGTACCAGAAGCTCCTGTTGTGGGACGAGCGCCACCGCGGGGAGGCGGCGGCGGAGCTGGCGCGCGACGCCGACGAGCGGCCCGGCGACGCCGACGCGCAGCTCCGGGTGGCGCGGCTCCTGGCGGGCGATCCGGCGCGCGCCGGCGCCGCCGCCGAGCGCTACCGGAAGGCGGTCGAGGCGCGGCCGAAGGACGCCGCGCTGCGGCTCGAGCTGGCGCGGTTCCTGCTCGGGGCGAAGCGCAGGTCGGAGGCCCTCGACGCCTACCGGGACGCGCTCGAGCTGCGCCCGGGCGACGGCGCGCTCCGGCTCGAGTACGCGCGGCTCCTCCTCGGCGAGCGCGGGCGTCGCGCCGACGGCGTCGCGGAGCTCTCGCGCTGCCTGGAGGCGAGGCCGAAGGAGCGCGCGCTGCGCCTCGAGTACGCGCGGGTCCTGCTCGGGGAGCCCGGGCGCCGCGCGGACGCGCTCGAGCAGTACCGGCGCGCGCTCGCGCAGGAGAGCGACCCGAAGACGCGGCTCGAGTACGCGCGGCTCCTCGAGGGTGATGCCGAGCGGCACGACGAGGCGCTGACGCAGTACCAGATGCTCGCGGCGACGGCGCCGCAGTCGCACGAGGCGCGGCTCGGATACGCGCGCCTGCTGGCGTCGCGGCGCGACACGACGCCGGATGCGATCGCGCAGTACGAACGCGCGGTGGCGGCGCGGCCGGACAGCGCCGAGGCGCACGCGGGCCTCGCGCGGGCGTACGCGTGGAGCGGCGAGGGCGACCGCGCGCTCCACCACGCTTCGGCGGCGCTGGAGCAGGACCCATCGCGGCGCGACGTGGCCGAGCTGCGCGAGGAGCTGTCGCGCGGGCGCGAGCCGTGGCTCGGCGGGGCGGCGCGGGCGCTCGGGGTCGAGCGCGGGGCCGGCAGCGTCTCGGGGTATCGCGCCGGCGTGCGCGCGAGCCGCGACGCGACGGCGTTCGGGCGCGTGACGGTCGAGGCCGGGGCGGGGAGCTACGAGGGAGAGGGGAGGTCGGCGAGCGGCGCCTACGCGGTGGTGGACGCGGAGGCGCGCCCCGAGGCCGAGACGCGCGTGGACGCGCGCCTCGCGTACGACGGCGCGCGGGAGGGTGCAGCAGCCGCCGGCGGGCGGCTGGCGCTCACGCGCGGGAGGGGAGAGGACGGGTGGACGCTGTCGCTGGAGCGCCGCGCGAAGGAGGACTCGGCGACGGCGCTCCTCGGCGGCGGTGCGGTCGGGGCTGCGCGCTCCGGGCTCGCGACGGAGAATGCGGTGGCGCTGGCGCTGGGGTGGAGCGCCGGAGCGCTGCGGGTGGATCTCGCGGCGCGCGGCGGCGCGGTGACGCACGTCGAGTCCGACGCGAACGCGTTCGCGGGCGCGAGCGTTGCGGTGGGGACGGTCGTGGCCCAGGGCGGCGGCTGGACGTTGCGCGGCGCGCTGGAGACGGCGGCGCTGCACCACGCGAGCGACCGGTCCGCGGTGGCGTCGGCGACGCGCCCCGGCGACGGCTACTTCAGCCCGGCGCTGTTCCTCTGCGAGACGGCGCGGCTCACGGTGGCGAAGGAGGTCGCGCTCGCGTGGCGCGTCGAGGCGGCGCTCGGCCCGGCGCTCCAGCTCGTCGCGGACGACGCCGGCCAGGGGCTCCACCTCGGCGGCGAGGCACGCATCGCGCTGTGGCACCGCGCCGGCGACCGGCTCTGGTGGTCCCTCGGCGCAAAGGGCGAGCGCGTCGGCGACGCGTACGCCCGGTTCGACGTGGAGGGGGCGGCGGGTGTGATGTTCTAGGAGATCGGGGCTTCGCCCGAGGTTGCCCCTCAACGTCCTGTGAGGCGCGACCAGAGGCTCCGCTTCGTGGGCGGCGCGTAGGCGAACAGACGGGCGTCGCCGTGGCGGCGAAGCTCGGTCCGCGGCCCGTGACGTCCCCAGGAGAAGCCCATTCCGACGGCGGCCTGCCGGAGGTCGACGACCGTGAAGCGCTCGTCCAGGACCGCGGCAAAGTCCTTCAGGACCCGATCTCCAGTCGCCGCCTGCGCCACTGTCATCGTCCCGGGGTTCTTTCGCCACACGTCGAAGATGCGGTCCTCATGGACGTCGTCCACGAGGGAATCATGCGACGGCCGATACATCTTGACGACCTCGGCGAGAAACGCGGCCAGGCTCGGCGCTTGGTAGAGAATGACGGGAGCATCGTGGCCGGCGAAGAACACGGGGGCGACGTCTGCTCCCTCGGGACTGGCATCGAGCACCCAGTAATTTCCGTAGCCGTCGTGCGCGACGGGGATGCACCTGGGGAAGATGGCATCCAGTTCGAGCCCACCGCTCTGGCCAGTGAAGTCGATCGTCTCCAGGAGGCCCTCGAGTCCACTGCACTGGGGGAGCAGTTCGAGCAATTCACCGGGCAGCCTGAATCCCATCTCGGCGCCGAGGGCCTCGATCCGTTCGGCCGAGATCCCTGGTGCGACGCCGAGTACGACAGGCTCCTCGTCGTCATCCACCAGGGCCAATCCGGCAGCCTCTCGAATCACCTCCATCACGTTCACGTCGGTGCCTTCATGGTCCAGGTCATGCGCATGGCCGCAGTCTAGCGCGCGCATCGCCACCGTCGAGCATCAGCGCGATCGGGACGCGCCGCACCGCTGGTTGCGGTGGAGTGTCGGTGAACGATTGCAGCTCGGTGCGTCGCTCACGGCGGCATGAGCGTGCGCACCCGCGGCGGTGCGTTGAGATCGCCGACGCGAGCGCGTCCTGCCTGGCGTGCCCCGGGAGGTGAACGCCCGCACACCCGTCACCTCGGACGGGCGGAGCAGCCGGGGCGCAGTTCACGACGTCCGCCGAATCAAGATTCCACCCGGGAGCAAGGCCGGTCGCGCAATGCCGGATTGCTCTGATTGTCAGACCGCCGCGCTATCGTCGACCCATGCCGCGGACCACCCAGCTCGCCCTCACGCTCCCCGCCGCAGCGACGCACGGCGGCAAGCGGAGGAACGCCGGCCGGAAGCCGAGCGACTCACGGACGCGCGTGGCGCACGTCGCGCGGCCAGCGCTCCGGGCCGCGCACCCGGTGCACGTCACGCTGCGCGCGCGACCGGACGTGGCGAGCCTGCGCAGCCGTCGCGCCTTCGCGATCGTGGCCCATGCGCTCCGCGGCGTCACGGGCCGCGCCGGCTTCCGGGTGGTGCATTTCAGCGCGCAGGGGAACCACGTCCACCTCATCGTCGAGGCCGCGGATGCGCTCGTTCTGTCCGCCGGCTGCAAGGCGCTGGGCATCCGGATCGCGCTCGGCATCAATCGGATGATGCGCCGGAACGGTCCGGTGCTCGCGGATCGCTTCCACGCGCACGTGCTCCGGACTCCGGCCGAGGTGCGCCGCGCAATGGCGTACGTGCTCGGCAATCTCGCGAGCCACCGCGCGCGCGCCGGGCGGCCGCTGCCACGCGGCTTCGTGGACCCGTGCTGCTCGTTCGCGCTGCGCGCGCGAGATGCGGCGACGTGCCCCACGCTGCTCGCCGCCACGTCGTGGCGGGGACGTGGCTCCTCGGCGTGGGTTGGCTCCACGTCATCGCGCGGGAGATGAAGCGTCGCTCGTGCGAGGTTGCCGCCGGACGGGCGGGCCTGCGGTCAGGAGGCGCGCCATTCGATCCATAGGCTCGGGCCACCGTGGCGGACGCGGCTCCCGGAGCTTGCCTCGGCCGCGCCGGGCAGCGCTGACGACGCCTATCTCACCGCCACCGCCGCCGCCCGCGTCGCCCGGAGCGCGTCCTCCACCTCCGGCCCCGTGCAGCGCCATTCCCAGAAGCTCCCGCGGGCCGCGGCGAGCGCGCGCTCCAGCTCCGGGAGGACGCGGCGATCGCGCAGGCGCGCGAGCTTGTTCGCCGCCGCGCGGCGCGTGTCGCAGCTGCCGGCGTGCACGAGGTCGAGCGCGTAGACCCGGGCGTAGTCCACCTGGTCGGCGCGCCCGCGCGCCTCCAGCGCTCGGACGGCATTCCAGCGCGGCCAGTAGCGCTCGCCACCGGTGAGGGCGGCGAGGGCGGGGTCGATGCGGTCGAGCTTCGCAAGG
>JBJMQK010000662.1:0-2518 GCA_045802735.1 Anaeromyxobacteraceae bacterium
GGGCCGGGCGGCGGGCTCGCGCGCGGGAGGCGCGGCGGACTCCGCGGGCGCGGGCGCGGGCGCGGGAGGCAACTCCGCCGCAGGCGGATGGGCGGTGCGCATCTCCTCGGCGAGGTCGGCGAACATCGCGTCGGCCTCGGAGAGCTGCGGCAGGCCGGGCGTCGTCACCGCGTCCGCCGGCGCGGGGACGGAGTGCGGCGCCGGCGCGGCTTCGGCCTGCGCCGCGCGCGCGAACGGATCGTCGCTCGGGATCTCCAGCTCGAGCTCCTGCGGCGCTTCCGCCGGACGGGCGGCGCCGCCCTGCGGCGCCTCCTCGCGCGTCGCGGTGACGAAGGGATCGGCGGGCGGCTTCGCGAACGGGTCTCCCGCAGGGAGCGAGAAGGGGTCGGCGGGCGAGAGCGCGAAGGGATCGTGTGCGGCGGGCGCCCCCGGCTTCACCACGATGACGCTGCCGCACGTCTTGCACTTCATCTTGAAGGCACGACCGCGCACCTTCTCGTCGGCGACGTAGGAGCGGCCGCACTTCTCGCAGGAGAACTTCACCGGCCGATCCTACCCCTCCGCGTCGGCCCGACTCAAGGACCGCCGTGCGGCGCAGGTCCGCGAGACCACGGGAGAATCATCGTACACCCCTGCTCGCGGGACACGGACCGGCTACGCGGCGTTCAGGACGCGCGCTGGCCTGCCGCGGCGCCCGGCGCCAGCGCGACGAGCGCGGCGTCGCCGGGCTCGGCGCAGGCGTCCGCGTCCTCGTCGTCGAGCCAGGGATCGGCGCCGTGCGCGGTGCCGAGCCGGGCCAGGAGCCCGCGGTCGAGGAGGTGCGTCGGGACCACCTTCGCGAGCGCGTTGAGCAGGTTGCCCTTCACGGCGGGATGCTCCGCCGACAGCTCGCCGAGGAGCGCCTTCACGCGGCGGCGCCGGAGGTTCGGCTGCGAGCCGCACAGATCGCAGGGCACGATCGGGAAGGCCATCGCCTCGGCGAACGCCGCGATGTCGTCCTCCGGGGCGTAGCACATCGGCCGGATGACCACGTTGCGGCCGTCGTCCGAGCGGAGCTTGGGCGGCATGCTCTTCAGCGCGCCCGCGTAGAGCGCGCTCATGAGCAGGGTCTCGATGAGATCGTCGCGGTGGTGGCCGAGCGCGATCTTGTTGCAGCCCAGCTCGACGGCGGCGTTGTAGAGGATCCCGCGGCGGAGGCGCGAGCAGACCGGGCAGGTCGTCTTCCCGTCCGGCACGAGCCGCTTCACGATCGTGTAGGTGTCCTTCTGAAGCATCCGGTACGGGACGCCGACGCGGCGGAGGTGCTGCTCGATGACGTGCGCCGGGAAGCCCGGCTGCCCCTGGTCGAGGTTCACCGCGAGGAGATCGAACGCGACGGGCGCCCGCTCGCGCAGGCGCATCAAGAGGTGCAGGAGCGTGAAGCTGTCCTTCCCGCCCGACACCGCGACGAGGATCCGGTCGCCCTCGCCGATGAGGTCGTAGTCGCTCACGGCGCGCGACGTCGCGCGGAGCAGGCGGCGCTCCAGCCGCTCCGCCTTCGAAGGTTCCGCCATGGTCCGACCTATAACACCGGCCGGGCCCCCACACCGATGGGCCTCGTTTTCCTTTGACGTTTCCGACGCTCCTGCGATAAAGCGCCGGGTCGCGACGGCTCGCGGACACGAGGAGCGCATGCCCGCCAAGGATCTCGGCGTCAAGCACACGTGCTGGAAGTGCAGCACGAAATTCTACGACCTCAAGAAGGCGAACGCCGTCTGCCCGAAGTGCGGCGCCGATCCCAAGGCCGCGCCCGTGGTGAAGGCGCCGACGCTCGCCGAGCGCCGCAAGGCCGCGAAGGAGGAGCCCGTCGAGGAAATCGCCGCCGAGGTGGACGAGGCGGACCTCGAGGAGGTCGACGAGCCCGCGGAAGAGGATGCCGCCGAGGACGCCGACGCCGAGTAGCTGCAGCGGCCTGCGGCGGCTTCAGCCGCCGTACGCGAAGTCCACGCGCGCCGCGCCGTCGGGCGGCACCTTCACCTCGGCGGTGCGCTCGCCGAGGCGCTCGTGCCAGGCAGTCACTGTGTAGTTCCCCGCGGGCACCCCGCTGATCGCGAAGGCCCCGTCGCCTCCGGACACGGCCGCCGGCCCGTCGGCGACGAGCACCCACGCCGCCATCCAGCCGTGGATGTCGCAGCGGACCGCGATGAGGCCCGGCTTGTCGAGCGGTGCCGGCGAGCGCTCCCGCTGGGACGCCATCGGCACGTCGAAGCGCGTGACGCGGCCCGCCCAGCCGTGGACGCTGTGCAGGAGTGGGTCGCCGTTCAGGAGGTCGAGCGTCGAGCCGACGGGCACCACCTGGACGTGCGGGACGAAGCGGCAGCGCCGCTGGTCGAGCGACGCCCGCGCCGGGGGCGCTGCGGGCGCCCCACGGACGGTCACGACGACGTTCGCGAGCTTCCCGTCCGCGACGACGAGCCCCTCGTCCGGGAGATCCTCGCCGCACGTACGCTGGTCCTTCGTGACGGCGAGGCGGCGCGTC
>JBJMQK010000031.1:0-10115 GCA_045802735.1 Anaeromyxobacteraceae bacterium
GTGGGCGAAGGCGTCGCGGATGGCGCTCCCGTCGCGCTGGTCGATCGGCCGCGCGCGGGTGCCGTCGGACCACTCCAGCGCCTTCCCCAGGAAGAGCCGCGCGACCTGCTCGCGCGAGAGCGCGCGCACCGCGGCGCTCGGGTGGACGACGAGGCGGAGGCGCTCCGCACCGGTCGCGACGGCGGGGAGCGCCGCGAGCGCGGCCGCGAGGGCGAGGGCGTGGAGGCGACGGGTCATGACTCCAAAGGAGGGGTTTGCCCGCAGCCCCGGGTCGCGGGGCGCGGGTTCCCTGCGTCGTCTCGGTGCGATTCGCGTACCAGCGCTGCCCCGCAAGCGCGCGCCGTGACGCGACACGGATTTCCGCACGCGAGGGGACGCACCGGCAGGGCCTCGCCGCGGGTCGGGCGAGCGCCAGGGTGCTCGCGACTCCGGCGGGCGAGACCCCCCTTGTCGGCCTTGCTCCTGTACCCATGACGGGGCCATGACACCGCTCGGTCATCCTTCAGCTCCCCTGACGCTCGACGGAGACGCAATGGACTACGCCGGCACGCCCCCCACCGACGCCGAGATCACCTCGGTCGACGCGCCGCTGCAGCGCTCGCCGCAGCTGACGCGCGACGCGATCGAGGCGGTGCTCCGCTCCGGGCGCCGGCTCCTGGTCCAGGGCGCGATGGGCGTCCACGCGTCCGACGGGCTCTCGGGGACGGTGGCGGCGGCGCGGACCGAGCGGCTCGGCGGCGTCGGCACCATCTCCGCGGTCGTGAAGAGCGAGGAGATGCTGCGCGCCGAGATCCGCCGCGCGCGCGCCGACGCGCCGCAGGGCTTCATCGGCCTGAACCTCATGGCGGCGATCAACCGCGTCGACTTCGACACCTCGCTCCGCGTCGCGTTCGAGGAGGGGATCTCGTTCATCGTCCAGGGCGCCGGCATCTCCCGCGACGTCGTGAAGCAGTGCCGCGAGGCGCGGGTGCCGTTCGCCGGCATCGTCTCGTCGGGCCGCCTCGCCAAGATGTACGAGAAGTGGGGCGCCGAGTTCCTCGTGGCGGAGGGCGCCGGGGCCGGCGGCCACATCGGCGACGTCAACCACGCGCTGCCCGAGCTGCTCGCGGAGGTGCGCGCGCACTCGTCGCTGCCGGTCATCGCCGCCGGAGGCGTCGACGCCGCCGACCTCCCGTCGATCTTCGCGGCGGGCGCCGCCGGGGCGCAGCTCGCGACGCGGTTCCTCGCCTGCTCCGACGGCGATGCCCACCCGAACTTCAAGCAGATGCACCTCGAGAAGGGCGAGCAGGACGTGACGCTCATCACGAGCTGCGTGAAGGGGATGCAGGCGCGCGCCGTGCGGAACGGGTTCACCGACGCGCTCGCCGCCGGGCAGCGCTTCCCGCCGCGCTCGAAGGCCTGGTTCTTCGGGAAGGACGGCTACTTCGGCCGGAAGAAGGCCTGCATCGAGTGCCTCGCCGCCGAGCTGTGCGTGTGCCGCGCGACGAAGTTCAAGGAGAGCTTCTGCATCACCGACGCGCTGCTCGCGGCGGCGATCAAGGGCGACACCGAGAACGGGCTCTTCTACACGGGCCAGAGCGTCACGCGGCTCACCGATACCGACGCGGCGCGGCTGCCGAGCGTGGCGGACATCTTCGCCGAGCTGGACGGCGTCCTCGCCGCCGCCGAGGCCGTCGCGAAGCCCGCCGCGACCTGATCGCGGCTTTGCCCATCGTGTAGCGGACCCGACGTGTCCACGTCGGGTGTCGACGCGCGCCTCGACTTCGGTTGGATTTTCTGGATAGATTGGTTTGTCCACCCGAGCGCACAGGTGTGACCGGGCGTCAATCCGGCGTCCCGAACACGTAAGGTAGACTGAATGGCAACTGGCACCGTGAAGTGGTTCAACGATGCGAAGGGCTTCGGCTTCATCACCCAGGACAACGGGGGTGAGGACGTGTTCTGCCACCATACGGCCATCCAGATGGATGGTTTCCGCAGCCTGTCCGAGGGCCAGAAGGTCGAGTTCGAGGTCGTGAAGGGCCCGAAGGGCCTCCAGGCCGCCAACGTCCGCAAGGGTTGAGGCGCCGTTCCACCGCTTCCAGGAGCCCGGCCCCTTTGCTCGAGGGGCCGGGCTTTCGCATGTCCGGGGCACGGGCCGGCGGGCGCACGCGCTCGCCGCGCGGCGTCGCAGCCTCCATCGTTGATCGGTCTCCCACCGGAGGAACCGACCATGGCCATGCAGCTCCACGAGCTTCACCCCACCCTCATCCACGCGCCCCTCGTGCTCTTGCCCGCGGCGGCGTTCACCGATCTCGCCGCCGCGTCCTCGGGCTGGGGCGCCCGCCGGCTGGTGCTCGACGCGACCGGGCGACGGCTCTGGTGGGCGGGCGTCGGGGGCGCGCTCGTCGCGGGGCTCGCCGGCATGGCCGCGTCCCAGGAGATCCGGCTCGACGAGCCCGCCGCCCGCGACGCGATGTGGCTCCACGGCATGGGGAACTTCGGCATCCTGCTCGCGGGCGCCGGCCTCGCGGCGTGGCGCAGCTCCCACCGCGCGACCGCGCTGACCGCGGCGCTCGGCGTCGGGGCCGTCGGCGCGGCCGTGTACACCGCGTGGCTCGGCGGCGAGCTCGTCTACACGCACGGTGCAGGCGTGAAGGGGCTCCCCGCGGGCGCGCGGTCCGGCGTCGAGGACAGCCCGCAGCTCTTCTCCGCCTCGACCCCGTGGCGCTTCGTGCGCGACGCCGCGATGGGCATGGCCTGGCTCTTCCGCCGCGGCGGCCGCCTCGCGGCGCGCAAGGAGCCGCTCGCGCCCGCCGCGATGAAGGCCGGCGAACCGACGTCTCCCGGGGCCACCACCGTCGGGTTCCAGGAGCTGCGGACCTAGAGGGCTGTGCCGTCAATAGACGGCGAGCAATTCGACCTCGAAGACGAGCGTCGCGTTGGGCGGGATCTCGGGGGGCGCTCCCTGCGCGCCGTAGGCGAGCTCGGGCGGGAGCGTCAGCTTGCGCTTCCCGCCCACCTTCATCCCGGCGACGCCGCGGTCCCACCCCTCGATCACCTCGCCCGCGCCGAGCCGGAACGAGAACGGCTGGCCGCCCACGCTCGAGTCGAACTTCGTGCCGTCGGTGAGCCAGCCGGTGTAGTGCACCTCCACCGTCTTGCCGCGCGCCGCCTCGGCGCCCTTGCCCTTGACCACGTCCTCGATCTTCGGTTTCGCCATTCGCGCTCCGTCCGCGCCTCACAGCGGGATGTTGCCGTGCTTCTTCGGCGGGTTCTCCTGCCGCTTCGTGCGGAGCATCTCGAGGGCGCGGATGACCCGCGGCCGCGTGTCCTCGGGGCGGATCACCTCGTCGACGTACCCGAGCTCCGCCGCCTTGTACGGGTTCGCGAACTTCTCGCGGTACTCGGCCACGAGCCGCTGGCGCTCCGCCTCGGGGTGGTCCGCGGCGAGCAGCTCCTTGCGGAAGACGACGTTCACCGCGCCCTCCGGGCTCATCACCGCGATCTCCGCGGTCGGGAACGCGTAGTTCACGTCGGCGCGGAGGTGCTTCGACGCCATGACGTCGTAGGCGACGCCGTAGGCCCTGCGCGTGATCACCGTGACCTTCGGCACGGTCGCCTCGGCGAAGGCGTAGAGCAGCTTCGCGCCGTGCAGGATGATGCCGCCCCACTCTTGGTCGGTGCCCGGCAGGAACCCCGGCACGTCGACGAACGTGAGGAGCGGGATGCTGAACGCGTCGCAGAAGCGCACGAACCGCGCGGCCTTGACCGAGGCCTTCGCGTCGAGCGCGCCGGCGAGCACGGCCGGCTGGTTCGCGACGACGCCCACCGGCCGCCCGGCGAGTCGCACGAACCCCACGACGATGTTCCCGGCGTGGTGCTCCGCCACCTCGAAGAAGTGCCGGTCGTCCGCCACCGCGCGGATGACCTCCTTCATGTCGTAGGGCTTGCCCGGGCTCTCGGGGACGATCGTCCGGAGGAGCGCGTCGCGCCGCGCCGGGTCGTCGCTCGCCGGCAGCGCCGGCGGATCGTCGGCGTTGTTCTGCGGCAAGAACGAGAGCAGCTCGCGCACCGCGCGCAGCGTCGCCTCCTCGCTGTCGAAGGCGAAGTGCGCGACCCCCGACTTCTGCGCGTGCGCGCGCGCGCCGCCGAGCTCCTCCTTCGTCACCTCCTCGTGCGTCACCGCCCGGATGACCTCGGGGCCGGTGATGAACATGTAAGAGGTGTCCTTCACCATGAAAATGAAGTCGGTGATCGCGGGCGAGTAGACCGCGCCCCCGGCGCACGGCCCCATGATGACGGAGATCTGCGGCACGACGCCCGAGGCGAGCGTGTTCCGCAGGAAGATGTCGGCGTAGCCCGCGAGCGCGACCACGCCCTCCTGGATGCGCGCGCCGCCCGAGTCGTCGAGGCCGACCACCGGGCAGCCCACCTCCATCGCGCGGTCCATGAGCTTGCAGATCTTCTCCGCGTACGCGCCCGAGAGCGACCCGCCGAAGACGGTGAAGTCCTGCGCGAACACGAAGACCTGCCGCCCCTCGACGAGGCCGTAGCCGGTCACGACGCCGTCGCCGAGGATCTTCGCCTTCTCCATCCCGAAGTCGGCGCAGCGGTGCGTCTTGAACTTGTCGAGCTCGACGAAGCTCCCCGGATCGAGGAACAGCTCCAGCCGTTCGCGCGCGGTGAGCTTGCCGGCCTCGTGCTGCTTCGCGACCCGCTCCTCGCCGCCGCCGCGCTCCGCCTCCGCGGTGAGCTTCGCGAGCAGCGCCCGCCGGGAATCCGGGTCGACGGGCTCGGTCATGGGTGCGGCGTCCTCGTGGCGGGCGGGGTGCGCAAGGCGGGGACCATAGTCGCGATCAGATCGGAGCGCCGCGGCCCGCCCACCACTCGCGCCAGGCGCGCGCCGCCTCTGCGCGCGCGGGCGCGGGCAGGTCCGGGGAGTAGTCGACGGGAGCCGGGCCCGCCTCGCGCAGCCGCGCGGCGGCGGCGGCGCGCACGTCGCGATCGTCGTCGGCGAGCGCGGAGAAGAGCCACTCGGCGCGGCCCTCCGCGCCGTGCGCCCGCCACCAGGCGATCCACGCCGCCGGGTCATCGCCGAAGCGCCTTGCGGTGAGCGCCTCGAGGGCCTCGATGCAGGCGTGCGCGAGCTGGGGGCCGCCGCGCAGCCCCTCGACGAGGAGCGGCACCGCCTCGGCGTCGCCGAGCCGCGCGAGCGCGCGCGCCGCCTGGGCCGGGCGCTCCGCGTCGCCGCCGAGGAGCGCGCGGCGCAGCCGATCGAGCACCGGCCGGAACTCGGGGTGGCCGCGCAGCGCCGCGAGGGCGGCGAGCGCCGCCCGTGCCGCGGCCGGATCGCGATCGAGGACGGACTCCGCGAGCGGGAGCAGCGCGGAGGCGTCCCCGGCCCGGCCGAGCAGCTCGGCGGCGAGCGCGCGGCGGACGGCATCCGGGTCGGAGAGGAGCGCGATGAGGTAGGGCGAGGCGACCCTCCCGAGCGCCGCGAACGCGGCGAGGACCGGGCCGCGGTCGGCCACGGGACGGCCCTCCGCGCCGGGGTCCTGCGGACCGGGGAAGGCGTCCTTCAGCACCGCCGCGGCCTCGGGGCCGTGCTGCACGATGCGGGCGACGGCGCGCGCGCGGTCGGCCGAGCCGCGGCGGGCCGCGACGAGCGCCGCGAGCGCGCGCTGCGGATCGAACGGCCCGGCCGGCCCGAGCGCCTCGCCGGCGGAGGCGACGGCGTAGGCCTCCTCGGCGGCCTCGAGCACGGGCCCCAGGGGCGGGGCCGGGAGGCGCCCCGGCTCGCGCGCCTCCCACTCGACGTGCGCCTCGTCCGCCTCGGCATGCGGGAGCGGCGGTTCCAGCGCGGGGAGAGCGGGGGCGGCGGGGTCCACGGGAGCGGCGGCGCGAGGCGCCGGCGCGGCGGACCCGGGCGCGCCGTCGTCGGACGGAGGCGCAGGGCTGCCCCTCGCGCGCTTCGCGTCGCGCAGCACGCGCTCGAACGCCGCGCCCGCGGCGCCGAGGACGAGCAGGAGATCGCCGATGCGGCCCGGCGAGACGGGCGCGTCGCCGTTGTCGGCATAGACGACGCACACCGCCCGGTCGCGGAGGAGGATGGGGTAGACGAGGGCGGTGTGCGGCCACGGGCGCTCGAGCGCCGCGAGGAGCTGCGCGTTCGCGTCGTCGCGGGCGACGGGCCCGAGGTACGGTCCCGCCGCCGCGATGGCGGAGCGGAAGAGGGCCACGGCCTCGACGGCCACGTGGATCGCGCGGCAGCGCTCGCGCGCCGACGGCCACCCCGAGGCGTCCTGCCCGGCGACGCGGTCCTTCGCCACCGCGAAGAGCGCCGCGGCGTCGAAGAAGTCGCGGGCATAGCGCAGCAGGACGGCGACGACCTCGTCGCGATCGCGCGCGGTGCCGAGCGCCGCGAACGCCTCTTCCACCGTCCAGCGCGGCGGCCCATCGGCGCTCGCCTGGGCGTCAGCGTCGCCGAGCGCCTCGCCGGCCTGCGCCAGGGCGAGCGTGAGCGGATCCTCGGGGACGACGCCGAACGGACCGCGCGGCGACTCGGGGGACGCCGTGGGCGCTGCGCCGTCGCCCGCCGGCGCGGCCTCGGGCGCCTCGTCGATGGCGAACGCCGCATCGGCATCGGCCCCGTGAGCGGTTGCCGCCGCGGCCGCCTGCTCGCCCGCGGCGGCCGGCTCGCGCAGCGGCGCTTCTTCCCCCGCGGGCGCCGCGACCGCGAACTCCGGCGTCGCGGGCGGCGGAGCGTCCTCGACGGGAGCGGACGGCGCCGGGGGGGCGGCCTCCGCGGCGCGGGCAGCCCTGCGCACGGCCTCGGCGACGGCGGCGAGCCGCTCCGGGAGCGCGCCGCCGTAGAGCCGGGACTGCAGCTCCCGCACCCGCCACTCGGGCGCGACGTAGGGGACGAGGCGCAGCGACAGCATGAAGCTCAGCTCGTCGAGCGCGGCGAGGTCCACCGGGTGCGCCGCGAGGAGCGACAGCTCCTGGCCGTCGAGGCGGAAGGGCGCGAGCGCGTGGCGCTCGGCGACCCGCGCCGGGAAGACGCGCCGCGCCCGCGGATCGGGGTCGACCGCGCCGGCGGGCGGCGGCGGGAGCCCCGACGAGCGCGAGAGGAAGAGCGCGAGCGTGCCGTCGTCGACGACGCCGAGCTCGAGGAGCGCGGTGTCGAGGGCGCCGCCCGCCTCGCGCTGCCGCACGAGTGCGCGCTCCACCGCGTCCGGATCGGCCGCGCCCGCTTCCACGAGGAGACCGGCGAGGTCGAGCGGCACGGCGAGGTTTCCTAGGCGGGCGGGCACGCAGGGTCAAGGCGCCCGGACGTCGAGGGGGCGGCCGCGCGCGGTCGCGGACGCCCCGGCGCCGCCGGCGACGCGCGCCACGGCGAGGCGGCCCGGGGTCGCGCCGAGGAGCGCGCGGGAGAGCAGGACGTACGCCGCCGCGACGAGCGCGACGAAGCCCGCCGCCGGCAGCGCGAGCGCCGCGAGCGCACCGGGGGCCGCAGCGGCGCCGGACGAGGCGACGGCGAGGGGGACCGCGGCGGCGGCGGCGACGAGGAGGACGTCGAGGGCGAGGGAGGCGAGGAGGTGGAGGGGGGCGGACGCGGACGCGCGGGCGGAGACGGAGATCGGGTCGGGGGCGAGGTCGCGGTCGAGGTCGAGGTCGTGGTCGTGGCCCTTCGACTCCGCGCCGGCTGCGCCGGCGCTACGCTCAGGGCGAACGGAGGGACCGCGGTCAGGGCGTACGGGGGGGTCGAGGTCTGGGCGAACGGAGGCGTCGGGGTGGGGGCGAACGGAGGAGTTGCGATCAACGGGCGCGGCGCTCCGCCCGGGCCCCCTGCGATCGAGCGCGATCATCCTCGCGAGCGGCACGGGGGCGGGGTCGTCGCCGAAGGCGAGCGGCATCGCGCAGGCCGGGCACACGCGCGCGCACGGCTCCACCTCGGCCTCGCAGCGCGGACAGGGCATGACGCGAGGCTAGCGCCGCGCACCGGCCTGTCAAAGATCTCGACCGCCGAGGTCGCCGGCGAGGTGCTGCAGGAGCGCGGTGACCGCGATCGCGGCGGTCTCGAAGCGGAGGATGCGCGGCCCGAGCGTCACGAGCCGCGCGCCCGCCGCGAGCGCCGCCTCGACCTCACCTTCCGTGAAGCCGCCCTCCGGCCCGACGGCGGCGAGGAACCCCGCCGCGCCGCCGTCGAGCGCCGCCGCGAGCGGCTCGCCGCCGCCCTCGTGGAAGACGAGCTTCTGCACGCGGGCGCCCGCCGCCGCGAGCACAGCCGCGAGCGGCGCCGGCGCGTCCACCGCCGGCACGTCCGCGCGCCCGCACTGCCGAGCCGCCTCCGCCGCGATCTTGCGCCAGCGTCCGGCGCGGTCCGCCGCGCGCGCCGCGTCGAGCCGCACCACCGACCGCGCGGCGTCGAACGGCGAGAGGCGCGCCACGCCCAGCTCGGTCGCCTTCTGCACGACGAGGTCGGCCTTGTCGCCGCGCGCCAGCGCGAAGGCGAGGTGGACGTGGGCCCGCGGCGGCGGCGCGTCGCGGCGCGGGCCGAGGCGCACGAGCCCGCTCGCCTCGAGCACGCCATCGTACGCGCCGCCCTCGCCGTCGAACACCTCCACCGGCGCGCCGTCGGCGAGCCGCAGCACGCCGCGGAGGTAGTGGAGGTCGGCGGCGAGGAGCCGCGCGGCGTCGCCGGCGATCCGGTCGGGCGGGACGAAGAGGCGCCTGATGCTCACGCCCGCCCCGCGGCGGGGCGCGCGAGCGCGACGAGGCGCCACTCGCCCTCGGCGGCGTCGGCGGCGGGGTCGGCCGCGAGCCCGGCCGCGACGTAGGCCTCGCGCACGGCGTCCTCCTGCCCGGCGAGGAGGCCAGACAGGAGCAGCGCGCCGCCGGGCGCGACCTTCGCCGCGATCCCGGGCGCGAGCGCGACGAGCGTGTTCGCGAGGATGTTCGCGACGACGACGTCGAACGCGCCGGGCACCTCGTCCGGCGGCGCGAGCGCGAGCTCGAGCGCGACGCCGTTCCGGGCGGCGTTCTCCTCGGCGACGCGCAGCGCCACCGGGTCGTTCTCGGTCCCTGCGACGCGCGCCGCGCCGAGCTTCCGCGCGGCGATCGCGAGGAGCCCCGAGCCCGTCCCCACGTCGAGGACCGACGCGCCGGGGCGGACGGCGAGGAGCCGATCGATCGCGGCGAGGCAGAGCGACGTCGTCGCGTGCGTGCCGGTCCCGAACGCCATCCCGGGGTCGAGCACCACCTCCACCGCCCCCGCCGGCGCCGCGGCCTCGCTCCAGGAGAAGCGGATGAAGACGCGGCCGACGGAGAACGGCGCGAGGTCGCGCTTCCAGCGCTCGCCCCAGTCCTCGTCGGGGACCTCCGCGATATCGGGCGGGCGGCCGAGCGCCTGGGCGGCGGCGACGGCGTCGGCGTTCGTCGAGAAGGACGCGAGCACGAGCGCGCGGCCCGCCCCGGGCCGGCGCGCCCCCGGCATCGGGACCACCGTGGAATCGCGGACCTCGACGCCCGCGGCGCCGGCGTCGAAGAGGAGCGCGCCCAGATCGTCCGCCTCGCCCTCTTCCACGTCGAGTGTGAGCATGTAGGTCGGCATGCGCGCCGCACTCTAACCCTGTCGCGGCGCCCCTCGCCACGCGCGCCGCCCGCTCGATCCAGCGCGCGCTTCCGGGCTACGATGCCGCACCCTATGGACCGCGACCTGCTCCTCATCGACCCAGACCCGGAGTTGGCGGAGTCCGTCCGCCGCGCCTTTGCGCCCGCCGGGTTCCAGGTGACGACCCTCGCCGCCGGCGAGGCGGCCGTGGACCGCTGCCGCGCGACGCGGCCCGACCTCATCCTGCTCACCGCCGAGCTGCCCGACATGAGCGGCTTCTCGGTGTGCAACCGCATCAAGCGCCTCCTCGCGTCGGTGCCGCTCATCCTGTGCACCACCGAGGCGACCGAGGCCGCGATCGAGGCGCACCGCCAGACGAAGACCCGCGCCGACGCGTACGTCCGCAAGCCCTACGACGTCACCGACCTCCTGCAGCGCGCCTCGGCGCTCGTCCAGGACGCGCCGCTCGCGAGCACGCTGCCGCCGCCGCCGCGCGCCGCCGCCGCGCCGCCGCCGATCC
>JBJMQK010000055.1:0-5779 GCA_045802735.1 Anaeromyxobacteraceae bacterium
CGCTCGAGGCCGGCCTGGGTGCCGGCTACTTCGAGAAGTACGGTCGAGGGACCAACTCGATCACCGGCCTGCCGGCGGACTCCACCGGTTTCAAGGTGCTGCCGCTGCGCGCGTTCCTCACCTACCGCTTCGACTTCCTCGCGCGGCTCTACAACATCCCGATCGTCCCCTTCGGGCGCGCGTCGCTCGAGCGCTACCAGTGGTGGGTGCTGAACGGGCAGGGGAACACGGCGAACTCACAAGGCCTCGCCGGGCGCGGCGCGACGAACGGCTATTCGTTCTCCGGCGGCGCCGCGTTCCTGCTCGACTTCCTCGACTCGGGCGTCGCGCGCGACATGGACCGTGACCTGGGCATCAACGACACGTACGTGTTCGTCGACTTCACGAAGAGCTTCGTCAAGGACTTCGGGTCGTCGCAGAGCTGGAACCTCTCCGACGAGCGGGTGACGATCTCCGGTGGCTTGATGTTCGTTTTCTAGCGCCCCCCTTCGACTCCGCCCGTGCTGCGCACGGGCTACGCTCAGGGTGAACGGACTTCAGAGCTTGCGGTGCGTGAGCGCCGGCACCTCGCGGCGCACCTGCTCGATCCGGTCGCGGCGCACCTCGGCGACCGCGACGCCCTCGCCGTCGGGGCAGCGCGCGAGCACGACGCCCCACGGGTCGACCACCATCGCGTTGCCGAACGTCACCCGGTTCGCCGAGTGGCGGCCCACCTGCGCCGGCGCGAGCACGTACGCCTGGTTCTCGATGGCGCGCGCGCGGACGAGCACCTCCCAGTGGTCCTTCCCGGTGAAGAGCGTGAACGCGGCGGGGATGGTGAGCACGTCCGCGCCCTGCGCCGCGAGCGCGCGGTAGAGCTCGGGGAAGCGCAGGTCGTAGCAGATGGTGAGCCCGATCCGCCCGAGGGCAGTCTCGGCGAGCACCGGCCGCTCCCCCGGCGCGACCGTCTCCGACTCGGCGTAGCGCGCGCCGTCGGGGATCGCGACGTCGAACAGGTGGATCTTGCGGTAGGAGGCGACGATCTCGCCCCCGTCGTCGAGCAGGACGCTCGTGTTCGCGGTCTTCCCCGGCGCGTCCACCTTCTCCGCGATCGACCCCGCCACGACGTGGATCCCGCGCCGACGCGCCAGCTCCCGCAGCGCGCCGATCGTCGGCCCGTCGACCGGTTCGGCGCCGGCGATGCGCTCCGCCTCGTTGCCCATGAACGAGAAGTTCTCGGGGAGCGCCACGAGCTTCGCGCCGAGGTCGGCGGCCTCGCCGACGAGGCGCAGCGCGGTGGCGAGGTTCTTCGCCCGGTCGCCGGTCGAGGTCATCTGGACGACGCCGGCGCGGAAGGAGGAGACGGTCATGCCGAAGCTTTAACGCGCCGCGCGCAGGCGCTCGCGCTTAGAATTCCCCAGGATGCAAGGGTTCTACACCACGCACGAGGCGGCGCGGCTGCTCGGGGTCTCGCTCCCGACGGTGGTGAACTGGATCACGGCGCGGCGGCTGCGCGCGCACCGCACCCCGGGCGGGCACCGGCGCATCGCCCGCGAGGAGCTGGCCGCCTTCATGCTCCGGCAGGGCATGCCCCTCCCGGAGGAGCTGAACGACGCGGCGCCGGGCCGCCGGAAGGCGCTCGTCCTCGGCGAGTCGGGGCCGATGCGCGAGGGGCTCGCCCTCCAGCTCGCCGTCGGAGGCTTCGCGGTGGAGCAGGCCTCGCCCGGGTTCGCCGCGGGTGCGACGGCGGCGCGCTTCCAGCCGGACCTCGTCATCCTGTGTACCGCCGCCGAGGATGGCGGCGACACCCTCGCCGGGCTCCGAGCCGACCGGGAGCTGGCGAGCGTCCCCGTGCTGGCCGTCTGCCTCGCCGCCTCGTCCGACGCCCTCTCGGAGGCGGGGTGCGACGCGGTCCTCGCCAAGCCGCTGCACGACGGCGCCATCCTCGACACCGCGCGGCAGCTCCTCGGGCCCCCTTCGCGGTCGAGCAAGCGCCGCCGCGTGCGCTGAGCGGCGGCGCTCCCTTGCCCGCCGCCTCGGCAGGGGACCCGTCGCCCGCCTTTCGTGCGATTGTGGGAACGACCCCCTGCCTTTACGATAGAGCCTCGAGGCTCCTCTTTGCCCTTCGCCTCCCGACTGGTCCTCGCCGCCGCCGCGCTCGCCACCGCGTGCGCAGCAGCGAGGCCTCGCGCCCCGGCGGAGCCGCCGCGCCAGGTGCGAAGCTTCTCGGCCCCGGCGGTGGCGCACTACCTTCGCGCCCGCCTCGCCATCGCGCAGGACGACGGCGCGACGGCGGTGGAGGAGCTGCGCCTCGCGCTCGCGCACGACGAGGGGAGCCCGCACCTCCACGTCGCGTTCGCGGAGGCGCTCGCCCGGAATGGCGATCGCGAGCGCGCCGAGGGCGAGGCGCGCCACGCGCTGGAGCTGGCACGCGGCGGTCCGGTGGAGCCGCGCGCGCGGCTCGTGCTCGCGCAGGCGCTCGCCACCGGCGACCGGCTCGACGCCGCCGCCGCCGAGCTCGCGCTGGCGACGCGCGCCGAGGGCGAGCGCGCGCGCGCGGCAGGACGCGCCGTGAACCCCGAGCCGTGGCGGCTCCTCGCGCGCGTGGACCTCATGCGCGGCGACGAGCCGGGCGCGACGCGGGCGCTCGAGGCGCTCGCCGCGCTCGATCCCGCCGCGGCGGCGCTCGGCTACCGCGAGGCGGCGCACCGCCACCTCGACCGCGCCGAGCTGCGCGACGCGGCGAAGGCGGAGCGCTACCTGCGGCGCGCGCTCGAGCACACCCCCAGGGACGTCGAGTCCCTGAAGCTCCTCGCGTCGGTGCTGGAGGTCGGCCGGCGCGCCGAGGCGCGCGCGGCGCTCGAGCGCGCCGCCGCCGCCGATCCCGACGACCTCGAGACGTCGCTCACGCTCGGGCGCCTCGCGCTCGCCGACGGCGACGTGAGCGGTGCGCGCGCCTGGCTCGCGCAGGTGCTCGCCGCCGACCCCGACGAGGCGGGCGCCCGCGTCCGCGTCGCCTCGACGTGGCTCGAGGCGCGCCGCCCCGGTGAGGCGCTCGCCGCGCTCGGCACGAGCGAGCGCGACGGGCGGATCCTCTACCTGCGCGGCATGGCGCTGCAGCGGCTCCGGCGCTTCGTCGACGCGGCGGCGTCCTTCCGCGGCGTCGCGTCCGAGGACGCCGACCTCTACACCAACGCGCGCGTGAGTCTCGCCTGGTGCCTCTCGATGACGGGCAAGCACGACGACGCGGTGCGCGCGCTCGAGCCTTCGCTCGCGCTGCGCCCTGGCGACGTGCGCGTCGTGACCACCGCCGCGCTGGTCCTGCAGCGCAGCGGGCGCGCGATCGAGGCCGTCGCGGTGGTCCGCCGGGCGCTCGCCGGGAGCGACCACGACGGTCCGCTCGGCGCCGAGCTGTACGACGCCCTCGCCTCGAGCCTCGAGAAGGCCGGACGGCGCGCGGAGGCGCTCGCCGAGCTCACGGCGGCGATCGCGGCGCACCCGAAGGACGCGAACCTGCTCTACACCCTCGGCAACGCCCACGACCGCGCCGGCGAGCGCGACGCGGCGCTCACCCAGATGTGGCTCGCCGTGAAGGCCGACCCGAAGCACGCGGCGGCGCTCAACTACATCGCCTACTCCTTCGCGGAGCGGGGCGAGCGGCTCGACGAGGCGGAGGCGCTCATCGGGCGCGCGCTCGCGCTCGACCCCGACAACGGGAGCTACCTCGACTCGCTCGGCTGGATCCTGTTCCGGCGCGGGCACACCGCGCGCGCCGTGGACGCGCTCGAGCGGGCGAACGCGCTCTCCGGGCCCGACGCGACGATCCTCGAGCACCTCGGCGACGCGTACCGCTCGACGCAGCGCCCCGCCGACGCCGCGAGCGCCTACCGGCGCGCGCTCAAGAGCTTCGATCCCACGCTCGACGCGACGGCGGCGGCGGCGCAGCGGGCGTCGCTCGAGAAGAAGCTGCGCGACATGTCGCCGAGGTCGGCGCTCCGGCCGAGGTAGTGTAGGCGCCATGGCCGTCCCCAGCTATCCGGCAGCGAGCGAGGCGAGGCACGAGGACGGGTTCCTCTCGGCGAAGGACCACCTGCGCCTGTACTGGCAGCGCTACACGCCGGAGGGCGCGCGCGGGACGGTCGCGGTGCTGCCGGGCGGCGGCGACCACGGCGGGCGTTACCCGGCGCTCACCACCGCGCTCGTGCGCGCCGGGTTCGCGGTCGAGCTGGTGGACGTGCGCGGGCACGGTCAGGCCGACGGGCGCCGCTGGCACATCGACGCCTTCTCCGAATACCTCGGCGACGTCGAGGTGTTCATGGCGCACGTCCGCGCCGGCGCGGCCGGCCGCGAGCCCTTAGTCGGGGCGCACAGCCCGGGCGCGCTCGTGGCCGCGCGCTGGGCGCTCGATGGCGCGGGCGGCGTCGCCGGGTTCGTGCTCTCGTCGCCGTACTTCCGGCTGAAGCTCGATCCGCCGCGGCTCAAGATCCTCGGGGCGCGGCTCGTGGGGACGGTCATCCCCTGGCTCCCGGTCTCGACGGACCTCAAGTATATCGACCTCACGAGCGACGAGGAGATGCAGCGCTGGACGGAGGCCGACCCGCTCTACGGCCGCCGCACCACCCCGCGCTGGTTCGTCGAGTCGCAGGCGGCGCAGGCCGACGTGGTGCGC
The DNA here is from genome assembly GCA_045802735.1 of Anaeromyxobacteraceae bacterium. Lineage (GTDB taxonomy): Bacteria > Myxococcota > Myxococcia > Myxococcales > Anaeromyxobacteraceae > Anaeromyxobacter_A. The sequence continues at coordinate 4,649 of JBJMQK010000055.1, forward strand.
CGCGCGGGGTCGTTCACGCACCCACTCCTCGTGCAGATCGGCACCGGCGACCCCATCGCCGACCCCGCCGCGGCGCGCGCGTTCGTGGCCGCCGCGGCGTCGAAGGACAAGGAGCTGCGCGCGTACGAGGGGCTCCGGCACGAGATCTACAACGAGGTGCAGCGCGATCGAACGGTGGGCGACGCGGTCGCCTGGATCGCGGCGCGCGTCCGTTGACCCCTCAGACGCTCGCTTGGTCGTTGACGCCTCAGGCGGGGCGCCCCTATTCTCGCGCCCCGCGACCGCGGGACGACACCGTGGCATCGAGAGGACAGTTCATGGCAACAGGCATCGAGAAGGCGCCGGCGGCGCGCACCGGAGCGCACACGCTCATCGGGAGCTCCATCGTCATCGACGGGGAGATCTCGGGCGACGAGGACCTCGTGGTGCTCGGCACGGTGAAGGGCAAGATCGCGCTCAAGGAGAGCCTCTTCGTCGAGGGCTCCGGCGTCATCGAGGCCGACATCGACACCGCGAGCGTCGAGGTCTCCGGGCAGGTGACGGGCAACATCAGCGCGACCGAGAGGGTGGAGCTGAAGTCGGAGTGCAAGGTGGTGGGCGACATCCGCTCGCCGCGCATCCTCATCGCCGACGGCGCCGTCTTCAAGGGCAGCGTCGACATGGACGTGAAGGAGAAGTGAACGTGACCACCGACGGCAGCACCATCATCGGCGAGTCGATCCTCGTCAACGGCACCCTCCACGGCGACGAGGACCTCACCGTCCGCGGCCGCGTCGAGGGGACGGTGACGCTCACGAAGACGCTCGTGGTCGAGGCGACCGGCGTCGTGAAGGCCGAGGTGCAGGTGAAGGCCTGCATCGTCTCCGGCACGATCGTGGGGAACGTCACCGCGACCGAAAGCATCGAGATCACGAAGGAGGGGCGCATGATCGGCGACATCAGCGCGCCCCGCGTCACCATCGTCGACGGCGCCGGCTTCCGCGGCCGCATCGACACCGGCGAGGTGGACCTCGGCGCGGACCGCTCCGAGCGCGCGCTGCCGCGCCCGGCGGCCCGCTCGACGCCGCGCTCCTTGCCCCGCGCCGCGCCGCGCGCGGCCGAGCGCGACGACGACGCCGACGAGGGCGCTCC
>JBJMQK010000200.1:0-3714 GCA_045802735.1 Anaeromyxobacteraceae bacterium
GGCCTCGTCGTGGCGGTACGCGATGGGCTCCTCGGAGAGGTTCGCGCTCGTCATGACGAGCGGGCATCCCGCCTCGGCGAGGAGGACGTGGTGGAGCGGCGAGTAGGGCAGGAGGAGCCCGACGAGCGGCGTGTCGGGCGCGACCTCCGGCGCGAGCGCCGCGCCGGCGCGCCTGCGCACGAGGACGATGGGACGCTCGACGGAGGCGAGGAGCGCCCGCTCGGCGTCGTCGAGGTGCGCGAGCGCCTCGGCCTCCGGGAGCCCGCGCGGCATGACCGCGAGCGGCTTCTCCTCGCGCCGCTTCCGCTCGCGCAGCGTCCGCACCGCCGCGGACGAGCCCGCGTCGCATGCGAGGTGGAAGCCGCCGACGCCCTTCACCGCCACGATGCGGCCCCCCGCGAGCGCGCGGGCGGCGCCGGCGAGCGCGTCGTCGCGGTGCGCGAGCGTCTCGCCGCTCGCCGCGACGAGCGTGAGGTGGGGCCCGCAGGCGGGGCAGGCGTTCGGCTCCGCGTGGAAGCGGCGGTCGTCGGGGTCCGCGTACTCCCGCGCGCAGTCCTTGCAGAGCTCGAACGCCGCCATCGTCGTCGCGGCGCGGTCGTAGGGCACGGCGCGCGCGATGGTGAAGCGCGGGCCGCAATCGGTGCAGTTCGTGAACGGGTACAGGTGCCGGCGGTTCGCCGGGTCGCGGAGCTCCGCGAGGCACCCGGGACAGGTGGCGAGGTCGGCGGGGATGGAGACGCTCGGCGGCGCGCCGAGCGGCGCCTCGCTCTCGGCGATGTGGAACCCGTCGACCGCCTCGTGCGGGATGCGCTCCCAGTAAAGCTCCTCGAAGCGCGCGGCGGGCGGCCGATCGACCCCGAGGCGGCGCAGGAACTCGACCAGCTCCGAGCGGCGGCCGAACGCGTCGATGGTCACGCCGCGCGCGTCGTTGCGCACGCGCCCCGACACGCCGGCCGCGCGCGCGACCCGGTGCACGAACGGGCGCATGCCGACGCCCTGGACCGTGCCGCGCACCACGACGCGCAGCCCCTCGGCCGCATCCGGAGGACCGGTCACGGTCGACCGGCGGGCCGTACCTGCGCCGGTGAGGGCCGCACGAGCCGCAGGTGGGCGCGGGTGCGCCGCGAGCGGTCGGCCGGGCGCTGGACGAGGCCGGCCGCGATCGCGACCAGCGCCTCGGCGGCGAGCGCGCCGATCATGAGCCACGGCAGCCCGTCGAAGACCCAGACCGCCGCGAGGAAGATCGCCGTCGCGCCCTTCGCCACGACGAGCAGCGTCACGCGGCGGAAGCGCAGGTGCTCGAGCGCGTAGCCGGAGGCGAGCGCGACGTGCAGCACGCCGGCCCAGCGCACGAAGAACGCAGGTGCGGGCGGGAACCCGCCGGCGCGCAGCGCGACCTCCGGGAACAGCGCGAGCCAGGCGCCGACCGCGACGCCCTGCAGCACCGCCGCGGCCACGAGGACCGCCTGGGCCACCTCCGCCGCCCCCGCCCCGGGCTCCCGCGCCACCTCGTTCACGTTGCACCTCCCGACGGCGTGCGCTCCCACCACACGTCCGGCGCCCGCGGCGGCACGCGCTCGCGCGCCACGACGCCGAGCGCCGCGAGCTGCCGCAGCACCTCGGCGAGCGCCGGCTCGAGCGCGGCGCGAACGCGCGCCGAGAGCCCGACCGCGAGCTCGACCGAGTCCGGCACGACGCCCACGAGCCGGACCTCGCGCGGGCCGCCGCCCCGGAACTCGAGCGCGAAGAGCGCCTCGCGCAGCCCCGGCTCGTGCGGACTCGCCTGCAGGACCGGGCCCCTCGCGAGCAGCTCGGCCTTGTCGAGGAGCCGCACCTCGCCCGCCGTCCCGCGCCCGCGCACGACGTCGACCACGACGGCGCTCTCGAGCCCTTCGAGGTGGAGCGACAGGTCCGCCCCGGGCGTGCCCAGCTCGAGCACCTCGACCCCCGCGGGCAGCTCGTAACGCGCCTCGAGCAGCTTGACCACGTAGGGCCCGAGGGCGTCGTCGCCCATGAGCACGTTGCCGATTCCGAGGACGCCCACCGCCATGCCCGCTCACCTCGCCATAACGGACGACCGCGCGAGCCGCACCGTGGTCACGCGCCCCAAATAGAAAGGGCCGACGCGCTGCGCCGGCCCCCCTTCCGATGTCGTGCCGCGCCGGGGCTTAAAGCACCTTCACGCGCGCGATCTCCTGGCCGTCCCCATCCACCGTGTGGATGGCGCAGGCGAGGCACGGGTCGAACGAGTGGACCGTGCGGAGCGCCTCGAGCGGCTTCTTCGGGTCGGCGATCGGGTTGCCGACCAGGCTCGCCTCGTAGGGGCCGAGGTCCTTGTCGCCGTTCGCCCGCGGCCCGGCGTTCCAGGTCGAGGGGACGACGGCCTGGTAGTTCACGATCTTCCCGTCCTTCAGCACGCTCCAGTGCGAGAGCGTGCCGCGCGGGGCCTCGTGAAAGCCCACGCCCTGGTACTCGCCCTTCGCGAGCTTCGGCATCGGGTCGTTGAAGATGGTCGTGTCGCCCTTGCCGATGTTCTCGACGAGGAGCTTCCAGTGCTTCTGCGCGAGCTCGCTCATCACCGCCGCGCGGATGGAGCGCGCCGCGAGCCGGCCGAGGGTCGACTCGAGGATCGCCGGCCCGAGCTTCGTCTTCGCCACCGCGCCCGCCGTCTCGAGGCAGCGCGTCGCCCACTTCGTCGTGAGCGGCTCGCCGGTCTTGAGCCCGTAGAGCACCTGCGCGAGCGGCCCCACCTGCATCGGGCGCCCGTCGAAGCGCGGCGCCTTCACCCACGTGTACTTCTCGGGCGCGGCCGTCTCGGCCTTCCAATCGCCGGTGTAGCCCGGCGTCGTCTCGCCCTTCCACGGGTGCAGGGGGTTCCCGGCGTCGGCGTAGTAGGCGTGCTTCGAGGACTCGGTGACGTTCTTCGTGAAGTAGGGATCGCCGAAGCCGGTGATGGGCGTCACCTTCCCGCCGATGATCGTGCCGCCGGGCATGTCGAACAGCGTGCCCTTCGTGTCGAGCGGCAGCTCCGGGACGGACATGTAGTCGGTGACGCCCGCGCCGTACTTCGCCCAGTCGGTGTAGAACGCGCCGACCGCGGCGACGTCGGGGAAGTAGACCTGCTGGACGAACGCGGCCACCTCGTCGAGGAGGTCCTTCACCTTGTACAGCTTCTCCATGTTGAGCGTGGAGGGGTTGTCGAGGTTGATCGCGTTCGCGACGCCGCCGACGGCGAGGTTCTGGATGTTCGGCGTCTTCGAGCCGAGGATCGCGACCACCTGCAGCGCCTTGCGCTGGTACTCGAGCGCCTGCAGGTAGTGCGACACGGCGATGAGGTTCACCTCCGGCGGCAGCCGCATCGCCGGGTGGCCCCAGTAGCCGTTCTGGAAGATGCCGAGCTGCCCGCCGGCGACGAAGCCGGCGAGCTTCTCCTTCACGGCCGTCATCTCCTTCACGGAGTTCTTCGTCCACGGCGAGAGCGACTCCGCGATGGACGCGGCCTTCACCGGGTCGGCCTTGAGCGCGCTCGTCACGTCCACCCAGTCGAGCGCGGACAGGTGGTAGAAGTGCACGATGTGATCGTGCATCGCGTGGGCGGCCAGGATCAGGTTGCGGATGTACTGCGCGTTGAGCGGCACCTCGAGCCGCAGCGCGTTCTCGACGGCGCGCACCGAGGCGATGGCGTGGACCGTCGTGCAGACGCCGCAGAACCGC
>JBJMQK010000252.1:0-2511 GCA_045802735.1 Anaeromyxobacteraceae bacterium
CGCGCCTCGCTGCAGGCCCGGCGTCTCACGGTCTCCACGCCCGACGCTCACGTCGCGCAGTGCGCGCTCGACCTCGGCGCCGAGCTCCTCACCCTCGACAAGGTGTTCGCGCGCGTCGCGCGCCACCTCGCGTTGAAGCTCGCGAGCGGCGGCGGCGCCGTCAGCTGACGTCCGCGTCGCGGTCGCCTCACGGCGCGATCGTCGAGGCCGCCTTGGCGATGTCGGCGAGCGGCTGCGCGCCGATGCCGAAGACCACGACGGCGACGGCCGACGCGGCGAGCGCGAAGCTGAGCGCCGGCGAGAGCGACGCCTCCTCTCCGCCCTCCGGCGCGCGCATGTACATGTAGACCACGACGCGCAGGTAGTAGTACGCGCCGAGCGCGCTCGTGAGCACGCCGGCGATGGCGAGGCCGTACGCCTGGGCGGTGATGGCCGCCTTGAAGATGAGGAGCTTCGCCACGAACCCCGCGGTGGGCGGCAGGCCGGCGAGCGAGAACATGAACACCGCCATCACGAACGCGATGGCGGGGCGGCGCTTCGCGAGGCCGGCGACGCGCGAGAGGTCCCAGGTGTCGGCGTGCTCCTCGTCGGGGCCGCCGCGGCGCTCCATGGCGCCGACCACCGCGAACGCGCCGACGACCGTGGCGGTGTAGGCGGCGAGGTAGAAGAGCACCGACGACAGCGCCGGCTCGCGCGCGCCGGTCGCGCCCGCCGAGACCACGCCGACGAGGAGGTAGCCGGCGTGCGCGATGGACGAGTAAGCCAGCATCCGCTTCACGCTGCGCTGCGGCAGGGCGAGCAGGTTGCCGAACAGCATCGTCAGCATTGCCAGCACCGCGATGACGCCGCCGAGCGTGACGCTCGCCGAGCCCGCCTGGCCCCACGCCGCGAGGAGCACGCGCACGAGGATGGCGAACGCCGCCGTCTTCACGCCCGCCGCCATGAAGGCGGTGACCGGCGTCGGGGCGCCCTCGTACACGTCGGGCGTCCAGAGGTGGAACGGCACCGCCGCGACCTTGAACGCGAGGCCCGCACAGACGAGCCCGATCCCCACGACGCGCAGGCCGCCCGCGCCGCGCGACAGCTCCGAGAGGAGCGTCGAGCCGGTGGCGCCGTACACGAGCGCCGTGCCGTAGAGGAGGAGCGCCGACGAGAAGGCGCCGAGCACGAAGTACTTGAACGCCGCCTCGGCCGGCTTGCGCCCGCGCCGCATCCAGGCGGCGAGCGCGTACGTCGCGAGGCTCATGATCTCGATGGTGATGAACGCGACGAGGAGATCGGAGGCGCTGCCGAGGAGCGACATCCCCGACGCGGCGAAGAGCGTGAGCGCGTAGAACTCGCCGCGCTCGGCGCCGCGCGCGTTGAGCCACGGCGCCGCGGCGAGCGCCGCGAGGATGACGCCGCCGCAGACGGTCACGGTGACGAAGGCGGAGAACCCGTCCACCACCGCCTGGCCCGCGAAGATGCGGCCGACCGGCGTCGTGACGATCGCCGCGATCGCGGCGAGCACGGCGGTCGCGACGGTGAGCGCCGCCTGGTAGCCGCGGCCCGCGGTGGTGAGGAACACCTCGGACATGAGGAGGACGATCGCGCCGAGGACGAGGATGCCGACCGGCAGGAGCGCGGCGAAGTCGGCGGTGGGGAAGGCGTTCATGTCAGCGGATCTCCTCGGCGAGGGCGCCCTGGCCGCGGGCGGGCAGCCCCGCCATCGCGGGCGGCGGCGTGCCGGTCTCGGGCTGGCGCTGCGGGTCCGTCTCGCGGAGGCGCTGCTCGGTCGCCTGGAAGCGGGAGAGGAGGCGGTCCACCGAGCCCTTCGCCGGGTCGAGGAACGGCTGCGGGGAGAGGCCCATCACGAAGATGAGCAGGAGGAGCGGCACGATGACGAACCACTCGCGGACGGAGAAGTCCGGCAGGGCGGCGTTCGCCGGGTTCGCGTTCTTCCCGAAGAAGACCTTCTCCACCAGGATGAGCATGTAGACCGCGCCGAGGATGACGCCCGTCGCGCCGATCGCGGAGTACCACGCCGCGCCGCGCAGGCGGGCGAACCACGTGCCGGAGAGGATGAGGAACTCGCCGACGAAGCCGTTCGTGCCGGGGAGCCCGATCGACGAGAGCATCACGACGACGAACGCGGTGGCGATCCAGGGCACCTGCCGCGCGATGCCGCCGTACTCCGAGATGAGCCGCGTGTGGCGCCGCTCGTACAGCATGCCGACGAGGAGGAAGAGCGCGCCCGTCGAGACGCCGTGGTTCAGCATCTGGTAGACGCCGCCGGTGAGGCCCTCGGCGGTGAGCGCCATGAGGCCCAGCATCACGAACCCGAGGTGCGACACGGACGAGTAGGCGACGAGGCGCTTCATGTCCTTCTGCACGAGGCACATCAGCGCGCCGTAGACGATGCCGATGACGGCGAGCGTCGCGATGAGCGGGCGGAAGTGCAGCGCCGCCTCGGGGAAGAGCGGCAGCGCGTAGCGGAAGAAGCCGAACGTCCCCATCTTGAGGAGCACGCCG
>JBJMQK010000257.1:0-3964 GCA_045802735.1 Anaeromyxobacteraceae bacterium
TGCAGCTCCTCGCCCGTCCTGGCGGTGACGCGGCCGCGCTCGCCGGTCTCGAGCTTCTGGAGATCTTCCTGGGTGAACGCGCGCGCCGCGTCGAGCGGGAGGCCGTGCTGGAGGCCCGCCGTCACGAGGGCGCTGCGGTGGAGGGCGTCGGCCGACCAGTCCGCCGCGAGGTAGGAGCCGTGACCCCAGATCGACCCGATGTGCTGCCCGCCGTGCGCGAGGTAGAAGCGCTGGCCGGCCATGATGTCGTCGTAGGTGAAGACGGTCTGGCCGGCGGCGTCGATGACCTTCGCCGGCATGGGCGGCTTGTGCTCGTTGATCTGGGCGCCGCCGAAGATGAGGACCGAGAAGGCGCCGACGAGGACGAAGAGGAGTATGGCCTTGCTGCGTGCGTTCATTGGTGTGCGGGCTCCTGGGGAATGAGAAGGCGGGGGGCTAGCGGCAGCCGGTGACGGCGGGGCGAGGCTGGAGGTCGGAGAGGGCCGCGTGGCGCGCGACCAGCTCCGCGGCGAGGGCGTGCAGCCGGTCGAGGTCGCCCGAAGCGGCCCTCGCCGTCTCGAGCGCGCCGCAGGCCTCGGAGACGCGCGCCAGGGCCTCGGGCGCGAGCCGCTGCTCGGCCATCGGGTAGAGGATCGCGTCCTCCTTGTGGATGTGGGCGCGGAGGAGGGTCGCGTAACCCTGGGCGGCCTGGGCCACGCGCTGCCGGTCGTCGGCGCTCCACGGCGCGAGCTGCGCGGCGAGGTCGGCAAGCTGACCGACGAAGGCGCGGCCCTGGTCGTGCTCGAACAGCATCACCGCGACGGGGCCGCCCTGGCGCGGGAAGCCGGCCTCGATCATCGCCGCGAAGAGGACGTCCTCCTCCTTGGCGTGGTGGTGGGCGTCGGCGAACTCGCGGATGAAGGTGACGAAGCGCCCGAGCTCGGCCTTGTCATCGGTGCTCTTGCGGCGCACCTCGTCGGCGAACGACACGAGCGCGTCGATCGCGCGCTCGATGAGCCGGTGATCGTTCATCAGGGTCTCGATGGCATCCATGGCGTCTCCTCGCGAAAGCGACCGCCGCCGCGAAGGCGGCGAGGGCGCGGTGGTCAAACGGATGCCGCGCCCTAGAGCGACGACCGTGCCAGGGAGGAGAACCGAGCAGTTACGGTGTGTTGAGCACGGGGCTGGCTGCCTGGCCACCGCGGGGTGGGTGCGCGGGACACCGAAATCTGGGTGGGCAGCGGGATTTGGGTGGCCCTGCAGCGCGGGGCGAGGCTTCGCGCAGCGCCGTTCGATGCCTGGCGCATGTGGCCTCAAGTGACTACATTACTGCCGATGAAGACTGCCGGCGTTCGCGAGCTCAAGGCCCGCCTGAGCGAGTACCTGCGCGACGTCCAGCGCGGCGAGGTGGTGCTCGTCACCGACCGCGGCCACGTCGTCGCCGAGATGCGGCCTCCCGGCGCCGGGGACCGCGATGCAACCCCGGGGGACCTCCGCTGGCGGCGCCTCGTCGAGCGCGGTTCGGTCCGCCCCGCCGCTGAGCGCGAGGCGCTGCGGAACCTCGAGGCCCCCGATCTACGGCTCCCGCGCGGCACCGCACAGGGGCTCATCGACGCTGAACGGTCCGAGTAATGGCTCGGCTCTACGTCGAGACGAGCGCGCTGCTCCGAGGTCTGCTCGAGGGCGACGCGGACCTGCTCGGGCGGTTCCGGGACGCCGAGCACCGCGTGACGAGCGCCTTCACGTTCGTCGAGGCGGCCCGCGCCGTCGGTCGCGCGCGGCGCGAGGGGCGGCTCGCGCCGCAAGCCGCGCGCGAAGCGGAGCGCTGGCTGGCCGCGTTCGAGCGCTCCTGCGACGTGGTGGCGCTCGACGAACGCATCGTCCGCGGAGCGAAGGCCGACATGGCAATCGAGCCGGTGCGCACGCTCGACGCGCTCCACCTCGCGACGATCCTGATGCTCGAAGAGGAGCTCGGTGCGATCGAGGTGGCGAGCTGTGACGATCGGGTGCGGAGGAACGTCGAGGCGCTGGGGTTCCGGGTCGTTCCGTGACCGCGCCATCCCGGTCTCCTGGGCCGACCGGCTTCGGCGTCACGCGGGCAGCGCGTCAACGCGAGGCCACCGCCCGCCGAGCCGCGCCAGCGTCGCGCCGAAGCCGAGCTGCCACGTCAGCCGGTGAGGCGCCTCGCCGCGGACGCGCAGGTACCCGCGGTGGACCCCGACGAGGTGGTGCGCTGCGCACAGCGCGGTGAGGTTCTCTGCCTCGTCGCCGCCGCCCCGCGAGCGGTACTGCACGTGATGAGCGTGCACGGCGCCACGGCTGCAACCCGGCACCTGGCAGACCCCGCCGTCGCGCGCGATGGCGCGCGCCTCGGCCGTGCGCGGCCGCGGAAGCGCAGCCCGCCAGGTGTCGATGAAGTGGGTGGCGATACGGTCCAGGCACTCGCCCGGGGTCAGGAAGCGCCCAGCCGCCTTGCGCGCCGCGCGGCAGGCCGCCGTGACGAGCTGCGCCACGGAGTGCGGCACGCGCAGCTCGAACTCGCCGCGCGCGCACATCTGCGTGTCGTCGTCTGCCTCGACCTCTCGCCGCAGCGCGATGCAGGTGCTCGCCTCGGCCTTCGCGATCCACGCGGCCACCGTGTCGTCGTCCGCGGCGCGCGCGACGAGACGCGCCTTCTCGTAGGAGACGCGGCCCTCGCGGAGTGCCTGGCGGAGCTGCGGCAAGGCGCGGAACCGGCGGGACAGGGCCGCCCGCTGCTCCAGCGTGCGCGGCGCGAGCCCGAGCCGCTCGGTGCAGTACTGCCCGAACGACGCGAACCGCATGTCGCGCCACAGACCAAGGGACAGAAGCAACATGGCGAGGTGGCCGAGCACCTCGTCCCAGCGATCGCGCAGGACGGCGAGCTCGCGCAGCTCGGCATCGAGGCGCAGCGCGTCGGTGGCATCCGCGGGCGCGGGCGCAGCAATCGGCTCGACGGGCGACAGCTCGTCGAGGAAGGCCCAGCACCGCGTCTCCTCCTCGAGCGCCTCCTTCGCGGCCTCGAGCCAGGGGACGGACGCCATCGTACACAGCGGACCGCCGCCCCCGTCCGCCTCCTCGTCCTCGTCGCCTCCGTGCGCGCCGACGTACTCGGCGCAGATTGCCTCGAGGCGCTGCCATCTCGGCGCCGTGGCGCCAAGAATGCGGCCCGACATGGCCAGGGCCTCGTCGAGGCGCGACCGTTGCTCGGGCGAGAGCGAGACCCACAGGCGATCCCAGCGCTCGTCCTCCGGCTGGGCGGCCACGGTCGCGGCCGACCCGTCGCCCCTCGTCGCCATTCGCACGGCGGCAGTCAGCGCGCGCACGGTCTCGCGCCGCGCGCGCTCGACCCAGTCCGCCTCCGCGTCGCCGCGCGCCGCCGCGAGCACGGTCTGCGCCTTGCGGGCGCTCACCTCGCCACTCCGGACCGCCGCCGCGAGCAGCGGCCGCTCCTTCAGCTCGCGCGCGAGGCGCGCCAGGTCCTGTGCGGTGCGCCCCGCAACCCGAGCCGCTCCCGGGCATAGTCGCCTACCCCTGCGAAGCCGAGCCGCAGCGTGCGGTCGCCCACCGCCAGCGCCGCGAGCCGCTCCCCCACGGCGACGTCGATCGCCCCGTGACAGCGGGCGACCCGCGTGAGCAGCCGATCGAGGAGCAGCGCCGCCTGGCCGCGCAGCACGTCTGCGCGCTCGAATCGCGGGACCGGCCCGAGCTCGAACGCCCGCGCCGCGAGCGCCTCGGCCGAGGATCGGTCGAGCGTCGCAGGGATCGCGCGGACATTTGCTGGAGCAGCTTCGAGCACGATCGAGCTCATACCACTGGTGTCTGACAATCAATGGCATGTGGGTGTCATCGCAATTGCTGCGCCCTGACGCGTACCTGCGGGGCGACGTTTATCGCCCGCCCACATCTTGGGTCGCGACCGGCTCCTTCGCGAAGGTCTCGGCCGCGACCCCCTCGGGGCTCGCCA
>JBJMQK010000265.1:0-15209 GCA_045802735.1 Anaeromyxobacteraceae bacterium
GGGGGGGGGGGGCGGGATAGGGATTGCCATCCGGGCCCCGCCGGAGGAGGAGACATGACGGTTCCACCGGTCGATCAGACCGACCAGACCGACCGCGCCAGCACCGGCGTACCAGGCCTCGACGACGTCCTCGGAGGAGGGCTGCCGAGCCGCCGCCTCCACCTCTTGCAAGGATCGCCGGGCGCCGGAAAGACGACGGTCGCCCTCCAGTTCCTGCGGGAGGGCGTCCGCCGCGGCGAGCGCTCGCTCTACATCTCCATGTCCGAGTCGCAGGAGGAGATGGACAGCGTCGCGGCCTCGCACGGCTGGTCGCTCGACGGCGTCGAGATCTTCGAGGCGGCGGAGGACGCCGCGACGGAGGCGGAGAACACGCTCTTCCACCCGTCCGAGGTGGAGCTCGGCGAGCGCATGCACCGCATCCTCGCCGAGGTCGCCCGCGTGAAGCCGCACCGCCTCGTGCTCGACTCCTGCACCGAGCTCAGGCTCCTCGCAGGGAGCGCGGTGCGCTACCGGCGGCAGATCCTCGCGCTGAAGCGCGAGCTGGTCGAGGCGGGCCGGACGGTGCTGCTCGTCGACAACCCGGCCCCGGACGAGCCCGACGTCCTCCTGCAGAGCCTCGCGCACGGCGTCCTCACCCTCGAGCAGCTGCACCCCGCCTTCGGCGCCGAGCGGCGCCGCCTGCGCGTCCTCAAGATGCGCGGCCTCGCCTACCGGGGCGGCTACCACGACTTCACCATCCAGCGTGGAGGCCTCGCCGTGTTCCCGCGCCTCGTCGCCTCCGAGCACCGGTCGGCGATCTCGAACGAGCGCGTCCCCACCGGGGTCGCCGAGCTCGACGGGCTCCTCGGCGGCGGGCTCGACCGCGGCACGAGCACGCTCATCGTCGGCCCGTCGGGCGCGGGGAAGTCGATGCTCGGGACGCTCCACGTGCTGCGCGCGGCCGAGCGCGGCGAGCGCGCGGTCGTGTTCGCCTTCGACGAGAGCCGCGAGATCGCGCTCGCGCGCGGGCGCTCGCTGGGGATGGACCTCGCGCCGCACCTCGCGAGCGGCGCCGTCGCGATCGAGCAGGTGGACCCGGCGGAGCTGTCGCCCGGCGAGTTCGTGCACCGCGTCCGCCGGGCCGTCGACGAGGGCGGCGCGCGCCTCGTCGTCATCGACAGCCTGAACGGCCTCATGCAGGCGATGCCGAACGAGAGCTTCGTCACGCTGCAGATGCACGAGCTGCTCTCGTTCCTCTCGCACCGCGGCGTCCTGACGCTGATGCTGCTCGCGCAGCACGGCCTCGTCGGCGACGAGCTCGAGTCGCCGGTGGACGTGAGCTACCTCGCGGACACGGTCCTCCTCCTGCGCTACTTCGAGGCGGAGGGCAGCGTCCGCAAGGCGCTCTCGGTCGTGAAGAAGCGCACCGGCGCGCACGAGACGACCATCCGCGAGATCTACGTGGACGCGAAGGGCGTGCACGTCGGCGCGCCCCTCACCGCGTTCCGCGGCGTGCTCACCGGCGTCCCGGTTTACGACGCGGCGGCCGGGGGTCCGCAGCTCGGGACGACGAGGAAGGCGTGACCGACTCCGCGGCGAGCGCGGAGCGGCTCCTGATCCTCGCCCCCACCGGGCGCGACGCGGAGCTCGCGTCGGCGGCCCTCGGCGCGCGCGGGCTCACCTGCGAGGTGGCGCGCGACGTCGCGTCGCTCTGCGCCGCGCTCGACGAAGGGGCCGGCGCGGTGCTGCTCACGGAGGAGGTGCTGGCGCCCGCCGCGGCGCAGCGCCTCGCGGCGTGGGTCGCCCGCCAGCCGCCGTGGTCCGACCTCCCCATCCTCGTCGTGACGAGCATGGGCGGCGCGCTCGACGTGCGAGGGGAGGCGCTGGACCGCCTCGCGCCGCTCGGGAACGTGACGCTCCTCGAGCGGCCGCTCCGCCTCATGACACTCGTCAGCGCCGCCCGCTCGGCGCTGCGCGCGCGCGCGCGCCAGTACGCCGCGCGCGAGCTGTTGCGCGACCGCGAGCACGCCGTCGCCGCCCGCGACCAGTTCCTCGCCATGCTCGGCCACGAGCTCAGGAACCCGCTCGCCGCCATCTCCCTCGCGCTCGCCGTGCGGGACGAGCCGAGCGCGAAGCACGTCGCGATCATCCGGCGGCAGACGCTGCAGCTCGCGCGCCTCGTGGACGACCTCCTCGATGTGTCGCGCGTCACCTCGGGCAAGGTCGTGCTCCAGCGCGCTCCGCTCGAGGTCGGCGCGGTGGTGCGCCGCGCCGTCGAGGCCCTCGAGGAGCGCGCGGCCGCGGCCGGGATCACGCTCGCGCTCGACGACGCCTGCGAGCCGCTGCCGGTGGAGGGCGACGCCGCCCGGCTCGAGCAGGTCCTCGCGAACCTCCTCGGCAACGCCCTCAAGTACACGCCCGCCGGCGGTCACGTGTGCGCGTCCGCTGCGCGCGAGGGCGACGCCGCGATCGTGCGCGTGCGCGACGACGGGATCGGGATCGCGCCCGACGACCTGGCGCACGTCTTCGAGCCGTTCGTCCAGGTGACGGCCGCGCTCGATCGCGCGCAGGGCGGCCTCGGCCTCGGGCTCACGCTCGCCCAGGGCCTCGTCGCGATGCACGGCGGCACGCTCGAGGCAGCGAGCGCCGGGCTCGGCCGCGGCACGGAGCTCACGATCAGGCTCCCGCTCGCGGCCCCCGCGGCCGACCGGAATCGCGGCGCGGACGCCGCGCAGGCGCCCCGGTCGCGCAGCGTGCTCGTCGTGGACGACAGCGAGGACTACCGGAACCTCTTGCGCGGCTACCTCGAGGAGCGCGGCCACCGCGTGGCCATGTCGCGCGACGGGCCGGGTGGCGTCGCCGCCGCGCTCGGCGCCGAGCACGACGCGGTGCTCGTCGACATCGGCCTCCCGGGCTACGACGGCTACGAGGTCGCGCGCCGCATCCGGGCCGCGCGCGGCGGCGAGGTGCTGCTCGTCGCCGTGACGGGGTACGGCCAGCGCGGCGATCGCGAGCGCGCGCGCCTCGCCGGATTCGACCATCACCTCACGAAGCCCCTCGACCTCTCGGTGCTCGACGCCCTCCTCGACCGCGGTCGCGCGGCCGGAGGGCTGGCGTGACCGACGAGCGCCTCGGCGCGGTCGACGCCGCGTGGCTGCAGATGGACGGGCCGGAGAACACCGCCGACGTGGTGGCGCTGCTCACGTTCCGGGCGCTGCCGCCGCCGGCGGTGCTGCGCGCGCTCCTCGCGGAGCGGCTCCTCGCCTCGCCGCGCTTCCACCAGCGCATCGCGCCCGGCGCGCTCCCGCTCGCGCGGCCGCGCTGGCGCGAGGCGGGCGCCGTCCTCCTCGACGACCACCTCGTCACGCACCACCTCCCGTCCGTGCGCGGGGCGGCGCTCCGCGAGGTGGTGGGCGCCGTCGCCTCCAGGCGGCTCGACCCGGGGCGCCCGCTCTGGCGCGTCCACCTCGTCGAGGCGCCGGACGGCGGCGCGCTCATCGCGAAGATCCACCACTGCATCGCCGACGGCTTCGCGCTCGTGGGGCTCCTCCTGTCGCTCGGCGACGCCGGCGCGCCGGCCGCCGCGCGGCACCCGCTCCCTGCCTCGCGGCGCCTCGCGCCGTGGCTCGACGGGCCGGTGACGCCGCGCGCGCTCTTGCGGAGCCCGCTCCGGGCGCTGCGGCTCGCAGCCAGCGCGGGCGCGCTCGCCGGCGCGCTCGCGCGCATCGCGGCGCTGCCGCAGGATCCACCGACGCTGCTCTCGCGGCCGCTCACGGGGCGGCAGCGCGCGGCGTGGTCGTCGGGGGTGCCGCTGCGCACCGTGCGGCGCGCGGCGCGGGCGCGCGGCGCGACCGTGAACGACGTCGTCGTGGCGGCGGTGGCGGGAGCGCTGCGGAGCCTCCTCGCGGCGGGGGGCGAGCGGGTCGACGCGCTCGCCCTGCGAGCCCTCATCCCGGTGAACCTGCGCGCCTCGCCGCCGGCCCCGGGCGAGCCGCTCGGGAACCGCTTCGGCCTGGTCTTCCTCGACCTGCCCATCTCGTCCGCCACCCCGGCGGGGCGGCTCGAGCAGGTGCGCGCGTCCACGGCCCGGCTGAAGGGGCGCGCCGACGCGCTCGCGACGCTCGCGGCCCTGGCGGTGCTCGGGACCGTGCCGCCGCGCGTCGAGGCGCCGCTCCTCCGCTTCTTCGCGCGCAAGGCGTCGGTCGTCGTGACGAACGTCCCCGGCCCGCGCGAGCCGCTCGTCCTCGCCGGACAGCCGGTCGAGAGCGCGATGTTCTGGGTGCCGCACCCGGCGACGCTCGGGGTCGGGGTGAGCGTTTTGAGCTATGCCGGCGAGCTGCGCGTCGGGGTTAGGGCCGACGAGGCCGTTCTCGAAGCGCCCGCTGACCTCGTTGCACGCTTCGAGGCAGAGCTCGCCGGGCTCTGTTAAGCTCCGGTCCGATGGCCAAGACCTCGAACGTTCCCGCCGCCTCGCCGGCGAAGCTCCCCGTCTCATTCCAGGCGGGGCGACACGTCGTCCGCGTCACGAAGGTCATGCAGGGGCGGTGGTCCATGGCGCTCGACGACGGCGAGCCCATGGGCAGCTACGCCACCGAGGCCGATGCCTGGGAGGCCGGCGTCCGCGAGGCCGACCGGCTCGATCGCCCCCGCGGTCCCTGAACCCCGGCGGGGCGTCGGCGCCGGGATGCCGGAGAACTGGGCCGAGAACCTCGTCGACGGGCATCGGACCTTCCCGGTCCTGCTCGCCGACCTGGCCGCCGCGCGCGCCTCGCTGCACGTCTCGATCTTCCTCTTCTTCAACGACCCCGTCGGGCAGGAGATCGAGCGGATCCTGTGCGAGAAGGTGCGCGCCGGCGTGGCCGTGCGCGTGCTCGTGAACGTCGCGAAGTCGGAGATGGGCGACCCGTTCTCCACCGGGGAGCGCGAGATGATGGAGCAGGTCCCCTCGTTCACGCAGGACGCGATGGACGTGGACGCCCTCGTCGCCCGCCTTCGCGACGCGGGCGCCGCGGTGTACGACTCCAACGCCGACTTCGAGGCCGAGGTCCGCACCCGCGACCCGGCGCTGCTCGAGCAACGCGAGCGCGTGAGCAAGACGAGCCGCATGGACGCGGCCCACGTCGATCACCGCAAGCTCGTCACGATCGACGGGCGGGTGGCGTACTGCGGCTCGGCCAACTTCGGCGCGCAGTACCTGTTCCTCCATCCGTTCGACCCGGCGGTGGAGGCGAAGGAGGAGGCGAGGCGCGCGCTCGAGATGGGCGGGCCCGAGCCCTGGTGGAAGTGGCACGACGGGCTCGTGCGCTTCGAGGGGCCGGTGGTGGCGGAGCTGGACCACGCCTTCCGCGAGCGCTGGGTGCTCGACGGCGGCGCCGAGTATCCCGAGGCGACGCCCGTCCCCGCGGGCCCGGCGCCGCGCGGCGTGCCGGTGGACCGCGTCACGCTCCACAAGAACCAGCCCGACTCGACGCCGAACGCCGTCCGCAGGCTCTTCCTCGACCTCATCGCCGCGGCCGAGGAGTCGATCTTCATCGAGAACCCGTACGTCTACCACCCGGCCATCATCGAGGCGCTCGTCGCGGCGCGCCGCGCCCGGCCATCGCTCCGGGTGGACCTCGTCGTCCCCGGGATGGCCTGGAACGATAACGAGCACGCGCAGGACGCGATGCAGCACCACTACGGCGCGCTCCTCGCCGCCGGCGTGCGCGTGTACGAGTACCAGAACCACTTCACGCACCTGAAGCTCGCCGCTTTCGACGGCCGCTCCGCCATCGTCGGCTCGGCGAACCTCAACTTCCGCAGCCTCGAGGACGACGTCGACTTCGAGCTCGTGGCGCACGTCGAGGGCGAGGCCTTCGCGCGCGAGGTGCTGCGCGTCCGCGACGCCGACGTCCCGGCGTCGCGCGAGATCACCGCCGCCGACCTCTCCTGGCGCGAGCGGCTGCGCGATCCGCGGACGCTCCTGCTCGTCTCCCGGCGGCTCCTGTGAGGTCGAACGTGGCGAAGCTCATCGAGGCGCCGGCCGTCGTCGAGGCGGCGGGGAACAAGCCGAAGGTCATCGAGGAGTACGTGGGGCGCGTGCGCTCCGGGACGGCGGCGCTGTCGATCGCGCGCATGCGCAGCCCGCCGGGGTGGGAGGAGCCGGGCCAGACGCCCGAGTTCGACGAGTACACGGTCGTGCTGCGCGGGATGCTGCGCGTGACGACGCGCGAGGGCGACCTCGACGTCCGCGCCGGGCAGGCGGTGATCGTGGAGGGCGGCGAGTGGGTGCGCTACGCGAGCCCGGGGCCCGAGGGCGCGGAGTACGTCGCGGTCTGCCTCCCCGCGTTCTCGCCGGCGACCGTGCACCGCGACGGCTGAGAGGCAAACATTCGGCAGACCTCACGATCGCGTCGTGATTACGTCATTTTCGGGGTGGTCGCCCCGCGCTAGATCCTCGCCCGCGCCGGACGTCCCGGCGCGGAAGGAGGTCTGCACGTGAGGAAGGATCCAGCGGTCGTCATCCTGAACGCGGCGAAGCGGCGCCCCGACGCGCACCACGGCAAGCGCTTCGGCGCCGACGAGGCGCGCGCGCTCGAGGGGGTGCTCGCCGGGTCGGGTGCGGCGGAGGTGACGCTCGACGTCTCCCAGGTCGCGCTCGACGACGCGGCCATCGGCCACCTGGCGCGGGCGCTCCACCGGGTCGGGGCGCGGGTGCGCGTGCGCGGGCTCACGCTCCACCAGCGGCGGATGCTCCGCTACCTCGGGATCGACGGGCCCGCGCCAGGCGGGCCGCGCCAGTAGAAAGAGGCGGGTGCGGATCGTGGACGGGGCGCTGCCGGCGCCGCTCTTCTCGAGGCTCGCGCGCGCCGTCCGCGCGCTCGGGTCGGAGAACCTCCGCGCCACCTATCAGACCACCTTCTGGTTCGATCTCGGCGCGCCGGCGGCGCTGCCGGAGGAGGCCGTCCTGGCGCTCGCGCGGAGGGTGCCCGTGCCACGCCGCGCGCTCGGCGGCGTGGAGTGGTGGCTCTCGCGCATGCGCACGAGCGACGTGCAGGTGGACTTTCACCAGGATCGCGACGAGGCGCTCTTCCTGCGGACCGGGAAGCTCCGGCATCCCGCCTGCTCCTCGGTGCTGTTCCTCAACCGCTGCCAGGGCGGGCTCCTCGCGGTGTGCGATGCGCCGGCGAACGACGCGAACCCGGCGCGCGCCCCCGACCACCTCGACGGCGACGTGGTGCGGCCCTGGCCGAACCGCTTCGTGACCTTCCCGGGCCACGCGACGCACGGCGTCCTCGACGCGAAGGGGCGCATCCCCGCCGGGCGGCTCGCGCGGGCGACGCCGCTGCGGCTCGCCCTCATCATGAACTGGTGGTCGCACAGGCCCGAGCGCGTGCCGCGCTTCGGCGAGACGGAGCGCTACGCGAAGCTCCGGGTGGCGCCAGGGAGGAGTTCATGGCCCCTGAAGGGAAGGCGGTCGGCATCGTGATCGGCGGGGCGGTCGCGAAGGGCGCGTTCGCGGCGGGCGCGCTCGCGTTCCTCACCGAGCGGCTCCGCGCGGAGGGCACCGCGATCCGCGCGCTCGTCGGCACGAGCTCGGGGGCGCTCAACGCCACGGTGGTCGCCGCGGGCGTGGCGGCGGGCGATCCGGTCGGCGCGGCGGCGAACCTGCGCCGCCTCTGGGAGGAGCGCGCGGGGGCCTTGCACGTCTTCTCGCCCGATCTCGCGGCCACGCTGCGGCTCGACGGGCTCTCCGGCACGCGCCGCGTCGCGGCGCTCCTCGACGAGGCCTGCCCGCGGCCTTCGGGCGCCGGCCGGCCGGTGTCGCTCCGGCTCGTCACGGCGCCGCTCGCGGGGGAGCCAGGCCCGCGGACGTCGTTCGAGCTGGTCGAGCGGTTCGAGGGCGTCGACTTCGAGACGGACGCGCGCAGGCGCCGCGTCTTCGAGGCGGCCACCGCCTCGGCGGCGTTCCCGTTCGTGTTCGCGCCGGTGGAGGTCCGCGGCGCCGGGCCCTGCGTCGACGGCGGCGTCGTGAACAACACGCCGATCAAGGAGGCGATCGACGAGGACCTGGCGATCGCCACGGTCTACGTCGTCGTCGCGCACCCCCCGGGGCTGCGCCTGCCCATCGCGGCCGCGGCGAAGCTCGGTGGCGCGGCGCTGGGCGGCCGCCTCGCCGAGATGCTCATCGAGGAGCGGCTCGTGCGCGACATCCGCGAGGCGGGGGCGGTGAACGCGTGGCTCGCCGCGCTCGAGCGCCTCGAGGCCGCCGGGCGCATCGACCGGACGGCGCGCGACGACATCATCGGGAGCCTCTACCCCGGGCGCGACGCGCGCACGCTGCGCCGCCTGCAGATCGTCGAGGTGCGTCCCGGCGAGGCGCTCGCCGGCTCGGCCTTCGCTGGCTTCTTCGACGCGGGCACGCGGCGCGAGTACGTGCGGCAGGGCTTCCTCGCGGCAGAGCGGGCGTGGGAGGAGAGAGCGCCGGGCACGGCGTGATGCCCCCCATCCGGCCAGGCGGACGCGCCGTCAACCGTGCGGCGGCGCCGTGGGACTTGATGTTCTGCTCGCCGGCGTGGTGAATGATGAGACTCGATCCTCAGGAGAAGCGCCCGTGAACCGTCTGCGATCCGTCGCCCTCGCCTCGATCCTCGCCGCTGCATCGTACGCAGCGCCCGCCCACGCGTGTTCGGTGTGCGGCTGCGGCGACCCGCTCCTCGCCGCGAGCGACCCGGCGGCGATCAACGGGCAGCTCCGGCTCCAGCTCGACACCGAGTACCTCCGGGTGGACGCGGGCACCGACAACACACCCGGGTCGACCGACCGCCTCAAGCAGTGGTCGTACCGGTTCAACGTCGTCTACCGGCCGATCGAGAGCCTCTCGTTCACGGCGACCGTGCCGCTCGTCTCGAAGCAGATCAACGCCGTCGCCGGAGGCGTGGAGACGCCCGGGTCCGACCTCACCGGCCTCGGCGACGTCGAGGTGGCCGGCCGCTACACGCTGTGGCGCACCGTGAACCTCGGCCGCGCGCGCGCGCAGGAGTTCGCGGTGAGCGCGGGCAGCACGATCCCCACCGGCGCGCACAACGCGACCGACGGCGGGGCGCTCATCGACCCGCACGGTCAGCTCGGCACGGGGGGCTGGGGTCCGTTCCTCGGCCTCAATTACCTCTTCGAGCAGGGCGACTGGCTCGCGTTCGCGAACGTCTCGGGCCGCCTGCGCACCGAGGCCACCTACTTCGACGGGTCGAAGTACAAGTTCGGCGACGCGCTGCTCTGGAGCGTCCACGGGCAGTACCGCCCGGTGCGCCGCGTCGCGCTCGACCTCGGCGTCGACGGCCGGTACGCAAGGGCCGACAAGGCCACGAACGATCTCGGCGAGGTCGAGGACGCCGTCGGGAACACCGGTGGGACCGTGCTCTCGGCAGCCCCTGGCGTCTACTTCAACGCCACCGGCGCCCTGTGGCTCTTCGTGCGCGGCCAGATCCCGTTCTACAAGAGCCTCTTCGGCGCGCAGGACGTGCTCCCGTCGTTCACGACCGGGATCCAGTTCCAGCCGCTGTAGCGTCGGGGCCGGCCCGCGGCCGGCCCCGCGCTTCTCAGTGCGCCGCCGGCTGGTCGTCGCTCTTCACCTGCTGCAGCGTCTCGCCTGCCGCGGCCTCGCTCGTCGCCTCCGCCACGTCGGCGAGGCTGATGACGCCCACGAGCTTCCCGCTCGCGTCGCACACCATGACGCGCGACCTGCGGCCGTCGCGCATGAGCTGCTCGGCGTTCCGGATGTCGTCGCCGACCCGGCAGCTCATCACGTCGCGGGTCATGAACGGGTCGATGGTCTCGTCGGCCGAGCGCCCCTCCGCCAGCACGCGGATCGCGAGGTCGCGATCCGTGATGGCGCCCACGGGCTCGTCCGCCTCGCTGCAGATCGGCACGAACCCGATGTTCTCCTCCTTCATCATCCGCGCGCACTCCCTCACGGTGGCGCCCTGGCGGCAGCACGACGCCTCGCTCATCAGCTCTTCCACTCGCATGTCGTCCTCCTCGCGTCCGGGTGGGCCGCGGGTGCGGCGCCGGACGCCTCCTGACGTTGGGGCGGGCGCCGCCCCGGGCGCAACCGGCGGCGCGGCCCGTCAGCCCGCGGGCGTCACGGACGGAGCGCCTCGTCGATCGCCGCGCGCGCGAGCAGGCGCGTCGAGTCGAGGGCCGGGAGCGGCGCGTCGCCCGGCGCGACGAGCAGCGGCAGCTCGGTGCAGCCGAGCACGACGGCGTCGCAGCCGCGCGCGCGGAGGCGCGCGATGACGGCGACGACCTCGCGACGCGACGCCTCCTCGCAGCGCCCCTTCACCAGCTCGTCGAAGATGATCGCGTCGAGGCGGAGGCGGTCGTCTGCGGGCGGGACCTCGTGCGCGACGCCGACGGCGTCGAGCGCGGCCGGGTAGACGGGCCCTTCCATGAGGTAGCGCGTGCCGAGCACGCCGAGGCGGGTGTGGCCGCGCCGCCGCGCCTCCGCCGCGACGACGCGCGCGAAGTGCAGCCAGGGCAGGGGCGAGCGCGGCTCGACGAGCTCGAACGCCTCGTGGATCGTGTTGTCAGGGCAGACGAGGAAGCCCGCGCCAGCGCGCGCCAGCGCCTCCGCCGACGACAGCATCAGGTCCGCGACGCCGCGGCGGTCGCCGGCGGCGAGGAGGTCCATGTAGTCGCGGAGCGAGTGCCCGTGGAGGCTCACCTGCGGGTGCGCGTGCTCGCCCATCCGGGCCGCGGCCTCGACGCACACGGTGCGGTAGCAGAGGGCCGCGCCCTCGCTGCTGCACGCCACGATCCCGATGTGCCTCGCCATGCCTCCACGTTAGCCGACGCTGGAGGAGGAGATCACCTGCCCCACCGCTCGCCGGCGTCGCGCGCCGCCGGCTCGCGTGATAGGGACGGTCGATCGCGATGACGGAGATCCCCCGCTCGCGCGTCGCGCACTCGTTCCGCGCGCTGCGCCACCGCAACTTCCGGCTCTTCGCCGGCGGCCAGTTCGTCTCGCTCATCGGGACCTGGATGCAGACGGTGGCGCTCGGGTGGCTCGTCTACCGCCTGACGCGCTCGCCGTTCCTCCTCGGCCTCGCCGGGTTCCTCGGGCAGATCCCGACGCTCTTCTTCGCGCCGCTCGCCGGTGTGTGGGCGGACCGCTGGAACCGGCACCGCATGGTCATCGGGACGCAGGTGCTCTTCATGGCACAGGCGCTGGCGCTCGCGGCGCTCGTCCTCTCGGGCCGGGCGACGATCCCCGGGATCCTCGCGCTCTCGCTCGTCGGCGGGTTCGTGACCGCCGTGGACGTCCCCGCGCGGCAGTCGTTCATGATCGAGATGGTCGGCGACCGGGAGGACCTCCCGAACGCGATCGCCCTCAACTCCTCGGTGTTCAACGTGGCGCGGCTCGTCGGGCCCTCCGTGGCCGGCGTGCTCCTCGGCTTCCTGAGCGAGGGCACCGTGTTCCTCCTGAACGGCGTGAGCTACGTCGCGGTCATCGCCGCGCTGCTCGCGATCCGCGTCGCGCCGCGCGAGCGCCGGAGCGGTGCGTCACCGCCCGTCTGGGCGCACCTCCTGGAGGGCCTGCGCTACGCTGCGTCGTTCGCGCCGGCGCGCGCCGTGCTCCTCCTGCTCGCGTTCGTCGGGTTCGTGGCGGCACCGTACTCGGTGCTCATGCCGATGTTCGCGACCGACGTGCTCCACGGTGGGTCGCACACGCTCGGGTTCCTCGTCGCGTCGATCGGCCTCGGCGCGCTCGGCGGCGCGCTCTACCTCGCGCGGCGGCGCAGCGTGCGCGGCCTCGGGACGGTGATCGCCTGGGCGGCGACCGCGTTCGGGGTCTCGCTGCTCGCGCTCGCGGCCGCCCGGCGCGAGTGGCTCGCCTGCGTCGTCCTCGCGGTCTCCGGCTTCGGCATGATGGCGCACATGGCCGCGAGCAACACCGTCCTGCAGACGCTCGTCGATCACGACAAGCGCGGCCGCGTGATGAGCCTCTACGCGGTCGCGATGATGGGCACGACGCCGCTCGGGAGCCTGCTCGCGGGAGCGCTGGCAGGCCGGATCGGCGCTCCGCTCACCGTCGCGCTCGGCGGCGGCGCCTGCATCGCCGCCGCGGCGCTCTTCGCCCGCGCGCTGCCGGCGCTCCGCGCCGAGGTGCGGCCCATCTACGCACGCCTCGGGATCATCCCGGAGGTGGCGGTCGGGCTCGAGGCGAGCGACGAGCCCTCGTCGGCCGCCCAGCCGTGAGGCGCCGTCGCGTCCTGGAGAGGTGCGCATGCGGCGCCGCGCCTGCAGGCGCCGTGCGCTCGCCGCCGCGCACTGCTAACGCTCCTCGGTGGCCCGCCCGTCCGACGCCGTCCCCGATCTCGCGGCGTGCCTGCACCGCACCGGCGCGCGCGTACCGACGCCCTGGCTCGCCGGGCTCCTCGCACCCCCGCACGCCTGGCTCCCTGCCGCAGGCGCGCCGAACCCGATCAGCGGGCGCCCGACGACGCCGCACCGCTTCGCGCTGCTCGTGTTCCAGGGCCTGCTCGCCGCGTGCGGCGCGCGGACCGGCGCGCGCGCTCGCGCGCTCGCGTACGACCTCGCCGCCGCGGTGGCGCCGGTCGGGGTCCGCGGCGCCGTCGCGCGCAGGCGGGTGCCCGACGCGGTCGAGAAGTCGGCCTGGGCGCGGGTGCTCCAGCGCGGCGCGAGGCCCGGCGAGGCGGCGGCGGCGTGTCTCGTCGCGCTCGAGAGGTGCGGCGCGCTCCTGCGGACGCCGGCGATGGTGGAGCAGGCGCGCTGGCGGCTTGGCCCCGGGTCCGAGGTGAGCGACGCCCAGGCGATCGCCACCGCCGTCGCGGACGTGGTGTGGCGGAGCGAGGAGGACGCGAGCGCGCTGCTGCGCGCCGTCGCGGGTGAGGCCGGGCGCGCGGTGATCGACCGCGCGTGAACGACGGCTCAGGTGCGGTGCCCGGTCAATCGACGATCGCCTGGTACACGAGCTGCTTCGTGAGGCGCCGGTAGTACGCGCGGATGGGGCTCGGCGCCTGCGTCATGTACACCGCGACGAGCTTCTCCTTCGGATCGACCCAGAAGTACGTGCCGGCGTAACCGGCCCACATGAACTCGCCCGGCGATCCCGGCACCCCCGCCACGCCGGACGCCTGCCGCACGGCGAAGCCGAGGCCGAACGTGTAGCCCGGCGTGCCGATGAGGAACTCGCCGGGATTGACCGGCGTGGCGATGCGCGTGCCGAGGTGGTCGGACGTCATGAGGTCCACCGTCGTGCGCGACAGGACGCGCGCGCCCTCGAGCTGCCCGCCCTCGAGCAGCATCTCCGCGAACCGCAGGTAGTCGGCCGCGGTGGAGACGGCGCCGGCGCCCCCCGAGTCGTTCTTCGGAGGCGCCGAGACGTCGAAGAGCCGGTTCGGCTGCCCCGACGCTGGATCGGTGGGGAGCGGCTGCGCCAGGCGGCCGAGCTTCTCCTGCGGCACCCAGAACCCCGTGTCCGCGAGCTTGAGCGGCCGCGCGATGCGCTCGTCGACGAGCTCCGACAGGCGCTTGCCGCTCGCGGCCTCGACGAGGCGGCCGAGGACGTCGACCGCGAGGCTGTACTCCCACACGGTGCCGGGCTGGTGCGCGAGCGGCGCCTTCGCCATCCGCTCGACCTGCTCCGCCGCCGTCATCTCGCGCGAGTCGTAGTCGCGCACGCCCGCGAGGTACACGCCCGCCTTGGTGTAGGCGTCCTTCACCGGCGCATTCTGCGTGATCTCACCGTAGGCGAGCCCCGCCGTGTGCCGCAGGAGATCGTGCACCGTGATCTCCCGCTCCGCCGGCGCGGTGGCGTAGGTCACCTTCGCGAACACCTGGTCCGCGCGCGGGACGCTCACCTGAAGGTTCTTCATCGCCGGCAGGAACTTCGAGATCGGGTCGGTGAGCTGGAGCCGGCCCTCCTCGACGAGGCTCATCGCCACGACCGAGGTGAGCGGCTTCGTCATCGAGTAGATGCGGAAGATCGCGTCGACCGCCATGGGCTTCCGCGCCCCCTCGTCCACGAACCCGAAGCTCTCCGCGTACGCGAGCTTGCCCCTGCGTGCGATGAGGACGACGGCGCCGGGCAGCTTGTGCTGCTCGACCTCCGCCTTCATCGCCTGCGACAGCCGCGCGAGGCGCTGCGCCGACATGCCCACCGCCTCGGGCGAGGCCCTCGGCAGCCCTTGCGCTTCCGCCAGGACCGCGAACAGCGCAAGCGCCAGCGCCGCGGCGAGGCGCACGACGAGTGGATGGGCCATGGCTCGTGCTCCCGGCGAGGATGAGGGCGAGTCTGTAGCGACCGGTTCAGCGCCAGCGGGGCCTTTTCGGTTCCGGCTCCATCCGGGACGCTCGCCGCCCTCCAGCGACCGCATGGAGTGATCCCTCGGCTGGGCAAGATCCCCGTCGCCGGCATTCACCCCGCGCACGCTGGGCCGTGCTCCGGGCGACGAACGGAGGGACCCAAAGGACGGCGCGCGCCGCGTCTTGCCGCGCCGTTCACGGATCGCGAAGGTTTCAGGCGAAGCGGGGGCCTCGGAATGCGACTCGTGGTTGCGTGCGCCGCCGCGGCGGCGCTCCTCGGCTGTTCACCTCGGGGCGCGGGGCGCTCGACCGTCCCCACGGGAGACCCAGGCGGCACACCGGCGACGCCCCCGGGAGATCCGCAGGGCGCGCCGCTCACGTCCACATCCGTCGTCGTCAGGCGGAGCGGGCTCGGGCGCGTGACGTCCGACGTCCGCGGCATCGACTGCGGCCAGGAGTGCCAGGAGGGGTTCTCGGGGCCGGTGGTGCTGAGCGCCACGCCCGAGGCCGGCTTCAGGTTCGCCGGATGGGGTGGGGCGTGCAGCGGACGCGGCGCCTGCACCGTCGCGCCGGGCGCCGCGCCGGTGGCGATCGTGACCGCGGTCTTCGAGAAGGAGATGCCGCTGCCCGAGGGGTGCGAGGTGCTCCTGCCGAACGCCCTGCCAGCGCCCGTGGCGGTGCCGCTCGACGAGCCCGTGCTCGAAGGCGCGAGCGACGCAACGGGAGAGCACTTTCTCTTCACGACGGCGCCCGCCGGTCCCGCGTCGCTCTCGCGCGCCTACCACTTCGTGCGGGTCGCGGGCGGCGTGGCGACGGAGACGGCCGTCCGCCGCGTCGATCTCGTGAACACGACCTCGGCGTACGTCGTCCCGATCGCCGCGCAGAGCGCTCGGGAAGGCTTCGACGTCTTCGTGGTGGATGGC
>JBJMQK010000325.1:0-3355 GCA_045802735.1 Anaeromyxobacteraceae bacterium
CTCGCGAAGGAGGCGGACGCCGTCGCGGCCGACCTCGCGCGGAGCCGCGGGACGTCCCTCGTCCTCGCCGGCGCCCGCCAGCCGGCGGCGCTGCACGCGCTCGCGCACGCGCTGAACGCCGCGCTCGGGAACGCGGGGAAGACCGTCACCTACGCGCCGCCGGTGGTGGAGGACGCGACCGGCGCCGCCGCCCTGCGGCCGCTCGTCGCCGAGCTCCAGGCGGGCAAGGTCGACACGCTCGTCGTGACGGCGTTCAACCCCGCCTACAGCGCGCCGCCCGACCTCGACCTCGCCGCGGCGATGGGCAAGGCGCCGAACGCGATGTACCTCGCCTACCGCGACGACGAGACGGCGCCGCGCGCGACCTGGACGCTCGCCGCCTCGCATCCGTTCGAGACCTGGGGCGATGCGGCCGCCCACGACGGCACGGTGTCGATCGTCCAGCCGCTCATCCAGCCACTCTTCGAGAGCATCTCCGAGGTCGAGCTGCTCGCCGGGTTCGTGGACCAGGGCGACGTCGGCGCCCACGGCGTCCTCACCGAGTACTGGCGCCGCCGCGCGCCGAACGACTTCGACAAGAGCTGGGACAGCTGGCTCGCCCGCGGCGTCGTGCCGAACACGGCCACGCCCGCGGAGAGCGCCGCGCCGCGCATGGACGCGATCGCGCAGGCGCTCTCGGCCGCGCCGCCGCCGAAGGAGGGCCTCGAGCTGTCGATCGTGCCCGACTACAAGGTGCACGACGGCCGCTTCGCCGAGAACGCCTGGCTGCAGGAGCTGCCGCACCCGGTGACGAAGCTCACCTGGGACAACGCGCTCTACATCTCGACGGCGACCGCGAAGCGCGTCGGCGTGGAGGACGGCTCGAACGTCGAGCTGCGCCTCGGCGGGAAGACGCTCCAGACGGCGACGATGATCATGCCCGGCCACGCCGACGACGTGGTGACGCTCGCGCTCGGCTACGGGCGGCGCCGCGCCGGCCCGGTGGGCTCGGGCGTCGGGTTCGACGCGAACGCGCTGCGCACCGCGGACGCCCCCTGGGCGGCGAGCGGTCTCGCGCTCGCGCCCGCGCGCGGGAAGCACGTCTTCGCGCAGACGCAGGAGCACTTCTCGATGGAGGGGCGCGAGCTCGCGCTCGCCTTCGACGTGAAGGAGTGGAAGCCGAAGGAGGTCGAGCACCTGCGCGGCCCGTCGCCGACGCTGCAGCAGCCCGTCGACTACCAGTCCGAGCAGTACAAGTGGGGCATGGGGATCGACCTGTCGAAGTGCATCGGGTGCGCGACCTGCACCACCGCCTGCCAGGCCGAGAACAACATCCCGATCGTGGGCAAGGACCAGGTGCTGCGCAGCCGCGAGATGCACTGGATCCGCGTCGACCGCTACTACGAGGGCTCGCCCGAGGCCCCGAAGGTCGTCGCGCAGCCGATGCTGTGCCAGCACTGCGAGACCGCGCCCTGCGAGTACGTCTGTCCCGTGAACGCCACCGTCCACTCCGACGAGGGCCTGAACGAGATGGTCTACAACCGCTGCGTCGGCACCCGCTACTGCTCGAACAACTGCCCGTACAAGGTGCGCCGCTTCAACTTCCTCGACTACCGCGGCGACATGTCGCCGACCGAGAAGATGGCGATGAACCCGGACGTCACCGTCCGGACGCGCGGCGTGATGGAGAAGTGCACCTACTGCGTGCAGCGCATCGAGCGCACGCGCATCGAGGCGCGCGTCGAGGGCCGCCTCATCCGCGACGGCGAGTTCACCTCCGCCTGCGCGCAGGCGTGCCCGTCGAACGCGATCGTCTTCGGGAACCTCAACGACCCGAAGTCGGCGGTGTCGAAGCTCCACCAGGACGAGCGCCGCTACGACGTCCTGCACGAGAACGGGACGCGGCCGCGTACGGCCTATCTCGTCCGCGTCCGCAACCCCAACCCCGAGCTGGCGTGACCATGAGCGTCGAACCACGGCACATCGCGCGGGAGGCGGAGCGCCTCGATCCCCTCGAGGGCGCGCCCGTCCTCGTGGGCCGCCCGGGGGACCGCGCCCTCACCGAGGACCTGTTCCGGCCGGTCTGGTCCGAGACGCGGCGCGGCTGGCTCGCGATGGTGGGGATCTGCGCGGCCATGACCGGGATGCTGTTCACCGGGATCGGCTACACCTTCTACAAGGGCATCGGTGCGTGGGGTAACAACATCCCGGTCGCCTGGGCCTACGACATCATCAACTTCGTCTGGTGGATCGGAATCGGCCACGCCGGCACGCTCATCAGCGCGATCCTGCTCCTCTTCCAGCAGAAGTGGCGCACCTCGATCAACCGCTTCGCGGAGGCGATGACGCTCTTCGCGGTCATGCAGGCGCTGATCTTCCCGCTCATCCACCTCGGGCGCCCGCAGTTCGCCTGGTGGCTCTTCCCGTACCCGTCGACGCTCGGCGTCTGGCCGAACTTCAAGAGCCCGCTGCTCTGGGACGTCTTCGCGGTCTCCACCTACTTCACCGTCTCGCTGCTGTTCTGGTACGTGGGGCTCCTCCCCGACCTCGCCGCGCTGCGCGACGCCTCGAAGTCGCGCGCGGCGCGGGTGGCGTACGGGATCTTCGCGCTCGGCTGGCGCGGCTCCGCGCGCGCCTGGCGCCACTACCGCATCGCCTACCTGCTCCTCGCGGGCCTCGCGACGCCGCTCGTGCTGTCGGTGCACACGATCGTCTCCTTCGACTTCGCCGTGTCGCAGCTGCCGGGCTGGCACACCACCATCTTCCCGCCGTACTTCGTCGCCGGCGCCATCTTCTCCGGCTTCGCGATGGTGGTGACGCTCATGATCCCGGCGCGCAAGGTGTTCGGGTTCGAGCACGTCATCACGCAGCGTCACATCGACAACATGACGAAGGTGATGCTCGCGACCGGGCTCATGGTGTCGTACGGCTACTGCATGGAGCACTTCATCGCCTGGTACTCGGGAAACCCGTACGAGTCGTACGTGTTCTTCCAGACGCGCCAGCGCGGGCCCTACGCGCCCATTTACTGGCTCATGCTCTTCTGTAACGTGGTGGTGCCGCAGATCTTCTGGTCGCCCAAGGTGCGCAGCAACATGTGGATGGTCTGGATCGCCTCCATCCTGGTGAACGTCGGGATGTGGACGGAGCGCTTCAACATCATCGTCACGAGCCTCCACCGCGACTTCCTGCCTTCCTCGTGGGCGATGTACCGCCCCACCATCGTCGACTGGAGCATCCTCTTCGGCACGATCGGGTTCTTCGGGCTCCTGTTCCTGCTCTTCCTCCGCTTCGTCCCCTCGGTCTCGGCGAGCGAGGTGAAGGAGCTCCGCCGCGAGCTCGACCACGCCGACCACGCCGCCGCGCACCCCGCGGC
>JBJMQK010000684.1:0-8278 GCA_045802735.1 Anaeromyxobacteraceae bacterium
GCGCCGCGCTCGGCGAGGCGGCTCCGCAGGCGCAGGTCGGCGCCGCCCTTCCCGCGCACGTCCTGCCCCGTGGCCACGATCTCCGCCGTGCGCGCGGCGGCGTCGAGCCGCTCGAAGACCACCTTCCCGCGGTAGCTCGCCTGCACCGGGCCGACCTTCACCGTCATCGTCCCGGCTTAGGTGTTCTCGGCGAGCTTGTCGGTGATCGCCGCGCCCGGCATGCAGCGCGCCACCCGCTGCGGATCGACGAGGAACGCCCAGACGTCGGCGGGCAGCGCCTTGACGACGAACGTCTTCGTGATCTCGAAGGGCATGGCTAGCTCGCGAGGGACGGGAGGAGGCGCTCCAGCGACTCGAGGTCGTGCGCGGGCGCGAAGCGATCGATGAACGGCAGCGCCGCCGCCATCCCGCGCGCGGTGGGCTCGTAGCGCGGGTCGCCGAGGAGCGGGTTCAGCCAGATGACGCGCCGGGCGCGCGCCTGGATCCGGCGCATCGCGTCCGCGAGCAGCGCGGCGTCGCCGCGGTCGAGCCCGTCGCTCAGCACGATCACCACCGTGCGCGCGTCCACGAGCGAGGCGAGGTGGCGGTCGACGAACGCGGCGAGGCACTCGCCGATGCGCGTCCCGCCCGACCAGTCGGGGACGGCCTCGGCGAGCCGCTCGAGCACCGCGCCTTGCCGCCCCCGACCCGACGACAGCCACGGGGTGATGCGCACCAGCTCGGTGTTGAACGCGAACACCTCGGTGCGCTTCGCCACGCGCTTCAGCGCGCGCGCGAAGGCGAGGAGGAAGCGGGCGTGCGCGTCCATCGAGCCGCTCGTGTCGCAGAGCACGACGAGGCGCGCCGTCTCGACGGGGTGCGCGCGCCGCGCGAGCGAGAGCAGCTCTCCGCCGGTCGAGAACGCGCGCCGCAAGCTCCGCCGCAGGTCGGCGCCGCCGCGGGGCGCGGGGGCGAGGCGCCGCGCGCGCCGCGTGGCGAGCCGCGCCGCGAGCCGATCGAGGAGGCGCTCCATCTCGGCGAGGTCGCGCGCGTCGCATTCGTCGAACGGCTTCTTGCGGAGGAGCGCCTCGCGCGCGTAGCCGGGCTCCTCGCCCTCGGCAGCGCCCGAGCCCTCGCGCTCCTCGCGCTCGTCGGCGGCCGGGGGGACCGGCCAGGGCGAGCGCGGCCCTGGCGGACCCTGCCGCGCCGGTCGCGCCGCTGAAGGAGGCCGGGGCGTCGCGTGCAGCCGCCCGCTCCAGAGCGCGTCGAAGAGCGCCTCGAAGGCCGCGGCGTCGCGTGGCCTTATCTTGAAGGTGCAGCGGAGCGCCTCGCGCACCTCGGCGCGATCGCCGAGGTCCACCCGCACGAGCGCGCCGAGCGCGTCCTCCTCGTCGCCCATCGCGGCGCGCACGCCCTCGGCGCGGAGGGCGCCCCCGAAGCGCGCGAGGTGGACGACGAGGTCCGCGGTCATGCGCCGGCCTCGCCCGCGCCGGCCTCGGCGACGAGCCGCAAGAGGTCGCCCCCCGCCAGCTCGCGCACGTCGTGGCGGTCCTTCACGATGCAGCCGAGCGTCGCGAGGACGACGTCGGGCTCGAGCCGGTCCTGGTGGAGCCGCACGAGGGCGCGCGCCCAGTCGATGCTCTCGGCGACCCCCGGGCTCCGCACGAGGCGCCGCGACCGCAGTGCGCGCACGAAGCGGGCGACCTCGCGCGCCAGCGCCTCGCTCGCGCCGGGCACCTTCGCGCGCAGGATGCGCACCTCCTTCTCGAGCGCCGGGTGGTCGAGGTGCAGGTAGAGGCAGCGCCGGCGCAGCGCGTCCCCGATCTCGCGCGTGCAGTTCGAGGTGAGGACGACGTGCGGGACGTGCTCCGCCCGGACGGTCCCCAGCTCCGGGATCGTGACCTGGAAGTCGGAGAGCACCTCGAGCAGGAACGCCTCGAACGCCTCGTCGGCGCGGTCCACCTCGTCGACGAGGAGCACCGCCGGGCGGCCCGGGTGCGTGAGCGCGCGCAGGAGCGGCCGCTCGAGCAGGAAGGCGCGGCCGAACACGGTCTCCTCGAGCGCCGCGGGATCCTGCCCCTCGCCCATGCGCGCGCGCAGCATCTGCCGCGGGTAGTTCCACTCGTACACCGCCGTGGAGACGTCGAGGCCCTCGTAGCACTGGAGCCGGATGAGGTCGGTGCCGCGCAGCCTCGCGAGCACCTTCGCGATCTCGGTCTTCCCCACGCCGGCGTCGCCCTCGATGAGGAGCGGCTTCTCGAGGTCGAGCGCGAGGAAGAGCGCGGTCGCGACGGCGTCGTCGGCGATGTACCCCTCGCCCGCCATCGCGTCGCGCAGGGCCGAGATCTCCGCCCTCATCGCGAGCCCGCGCCCGCCGACGGCGACAGGTAGCGCGCGGGCGACGCGAGGAACTTCTCGCGGCAGCGCGCGTTGCAGAAGAAGTACGCGTGGCCGTCGTGCTCGGCCCGGTGCCGCGCGCCCTCGACGACCACCGTCATGCCGCACACCGGGTCGAGCTCCTCCCGCGGGCCCGCGGCGAGCGACGCCGCGCCGCGCGGCTCCTCGGCCGGAGGCTCTCCGGCGGCGCGGCGCACCTGCACGATCTCGGCGAGGATCGAGAGCGCCAGCTCCTCCGGCAGCACCGCGCCGACGTCGAGGCCGGCGGGGTTCCGCACGCGCGCGAGCGCCTCCGCGGGCACGCCTCGCCCGACGAGCGTCTCGCGCACGAGCGCGTAGCGCTTGCGGCTCGCGACGACGGCGACGTAGCCGCCGCCGAGGGCGAGCGCCGCCTCGACGGCGTCCTCGTCGCTCTCGCCCATCGTTGCGACGACAGCGGCGACGACGGCCGCGACGTCACCGCGCGCGCCGCTTCGCAGCTCGGAGGCGGCCGCGACGACGCGGTCGGCGCCGGGGTAGGCGGCGGCCTCGCCGGCGGCGTCGACGACCGTCACGCGCCACGACAGCCCCTGCCCGAGGCGCGCCAGCGCGCGCGCCACCGGCGATGGGCCGAAGACGACGAGCTCCGGCGCCGGCAGCACCGGCTCGAGGTAGATGTCCACGCTCCCTCCGGAGGAGCACGTCATCGGGATGGCGGTGACGCCGGGGCGCGCCTCGCGCGCGGGCTCCGGGGAGAGCGACACGAGGCGCGGCTTGCCGTCGGCGAGCGCCCGCCGCGCCTCGCGCTTCACCGTCGGCTGCGTGCAGTTGCCGCCGAGCCAGCCGTGGTAGCCGCCGTCCGCGGTGATGATCGCCATGTCGCCCTGGTGCGCCGAGCTGTACGCCTCGCGCCGCACCACGAGCGCGAGCACGAAGGGCTCCCCCCGCCGCGCCAGCTCGGCCGCGAGCTGCAAGAGCTCGGCGCGCATCTACCCGCCTCCTTCCAGCGCGGCCCGGACGCGCTCCACGTCGGCCGGCACGTCGAGGTCGCCGAGCGCCGCCTCGGGCCAGGCGACCTCGACCGCGCGCGCGCGGTGCCGCTTCATCACCCGCTTGCCGCAGCCCTCGCCCTCGAGCGCGCCGAGCTCCGGGAACAGCTCGCGCCCGTAGAGCGTCGGCGGCGCGAGCACCTCGCCGTAGAGCGAGATGACGAGCGGCGCGTCGCCCGCGCGGAACCGCGCGACCACCGTCCGCACCATCTCCGCGGTGACGAAGGGCATGTCGGCGAGGAGGACGACCGCGCCGGCGGCGCCCTCCGGGACGGCGCGGATCCCGGCGCGGAGGGAGGTGTTGATCCCGCGCGCGTGATGGGGGTTCACGATGGGTGTGCACGGGAGGCCGGCGAGCTCGGCGTGGGCGCGCTCCGCCTCGTGCCCGAGGACGACCAGCACCGGGTCGAGCCCGGCCTCGCTCGCGGTCGTGACGGCGCGGCGCAGCACGGTCGACCCGCCGAGCGGGAGCACGAGCTTGTTCACGCCCATCCGGCTCGACGAGCCCGCGGCGAGCACGACGCCCGCGACGGAGCCCTGGCGCTCAGCCGGCATGGATGCTCCCGCCGCGCGCGCGCAGGTGGCCGGCCGGGCGGCCGGCGCGCACCGCGAGCGCCTCGGCCACGATGCTGACCGCGATCTGCTCGGCGCCCTCCGCGCCGACGTCGAGGCCGACGGGCGCGAAGAGGTGCGCCGGCGCCCCGGCGCCCAGCTCGCGCAGGAGGTCGGCGGTGCGCGCGCGCGGGCCGAGCACCCCGAGGTAGGCGAGCGGCTCGGCGAGGAGCGCGCGCGTCCAGGCGCGGTCGTGCTCGAGCGCGTGCGTCTGGACGACGGCGAAGGCGCGGCCGCCGAGCCCGAGCCCCGCGACGCCGTCCGCCGCGCGCCGCTCGACGAGCCGCACCCCGGGCGGGAAGCGCTCCGGCGCCAGGTACGCCGGGCGATGGTCGACGACCGTGACGTCGAAGCCGACGCCGGCGGCGACGCGGGCGAGCGGGCGCGCGTCGTCGCCCGCGCCGAAGACGACGAGGTGCGGCGGCGGCGTGAGCGCGTCGACGAACACGGCGCGCCCGTCGATCGAGAGGAGCGCGGTCTCGCCCCGCGAGAGCAGGCCCGCCGCGGCCTCGCCGATCGCGGCGTCGAGCGCGGCATCCCCGGTGCCGCCCGCCCCCGCTCCGGGCGGCGGCACCCACGCGAGCGCCCGGCCGGCGCGCGGACCCTCGACCACCGTGCAGAGCGCGAACGCGGCCCGCGCCGCGACGAGCTCGGCGGCGCGGCGCAGGGCCGGCGTCGCGAAAGGATCGGCGACGGGCTGCACGAACACGTCGACCGCCCCCTCGCAGCCGAGCCCGAGGCCCCAGGGCGCCGCCCCGTCGGCGCCGGTGTCGTAGTGGCGGAGGCGCGGGGAGCCAGAGCGGAGGACGGCGAGCGCCGTCTCCCTCACGTCCGCCTCGAGGCACCCGCCGCTGACGCACCCGGAGGTCGCGCCACCCTCCTCGACGAGGAGCTTCGCGCCCGGCCGACGGTACGCCGACCCCTCGATGCGGACGACGGTGGCGAGCGCGGCGCCGGCGCCGGGGGTCGCCGCGAGGCGCTCCACGATCGAGGCGGTCTCCTGCCAGTGAATCACGGCGGGCGCTCTCCGGATGAGCGGGTTCGATAACGGCCCACCCGCGAGCCGACAGCCCCGAGTGGAAGCCGCCCCAGAGGAGTCCGGGGCGGCGAGCCTGCGGAACGGTGGCGCGCCACCGTAACCCCTCATAGCGGTGGAGCGGCGGCGGCGCGGTCGCTATCGTTCGAGGCGTCCACTCGAAGAGGAGGCACCCCGTGCCGATGATCACCGTGCAGCTCGCCGCGGAGCCGGACGCGCGGCTCGCGAACGAGGTCCAGCAGACCGTGGGGCGGCTCACGGCCGAGAACCTGGGGAAGGATCCGGCGGTGACCGCGATCGCGGTCGAGTTCATCCCGCGGCGCTTCTGGTTCATCGCCGGGCGCTCGGTCGAGGAGCGGGGGACGTCCGCGTTCTTCGTGGACGTGCGCGTCTCCGACGGCACGAACACGAAGGACGAGAAGGCGCGCTACGTCGCCCGCACGTTCGAGGCGCTGTCGCGCGCCCTCGGCGGCGTGCACCCGGAGAGCTACGTGCACGTCGACGACGCCCGCGCCGACGCCTACGGCTACGGCGGGAAGACGCAGGAGCGGCGCTCCATCGAGGGGCGCCCGGCGCCGGCCGTGGAGTGATGGCGGTGCTCCATTGCGAAGAGCGCCCGAGGTTTTCCTTCCACCGCGGGTCGCTCGCGCTCGACTTCGTCGGGACGGTGGGCGGGCGCGCCTCGCCGTCTCCGGAGGAGCGCCTGCCGGATCCCGCGGCGCTCTCCGCGTGGCTCGGCGAGGCAGGGTTCCCGATCCCGGCGCGCGTCGACGAGGGCGACCTCGAGGAGGCGCGCGCGCTGCGCGAGGCGCTCTTCCAGCTCGCGACCGACGCGCTCGAGGGTCGCCGGTCCGGGCGCGCAGCGCTCGCGCGCGTCAACGCGGCGGCGCGCGGCGTGCGGCACGGCGCGCTCGTCCTCGGCGCGGACGGTCGCCGCGCCTGGGCGGCCGACGACGCCGTGCGGCTCGCGCTCGGGCGCGTCGCCGAGGACGGCATCCTCGTCCTGAGCGACTCCCGCGATCGCCTCGCGCGCTGCGAGCTTCCCGGCTGCGGCGCGCTCCTCCTGTCGCGCTCGCGGAGCGATCGGCGCCGCTGGTGCAGCATGGAGACGTGCGGCAACCGCGCCAAGGTCGCCGCGTTCCGCGCGCGGCAGAAGGCGCGCGGCGACTGATGTCGCGCGGCCCGCCGGCCGGAGGCGTGCGCGTCGGGGCGCGGCCGTGCTCAGCCGCGCGGCGCCGGCGTGACGGTCACGCGGAGCACGCGGCGGAACGCCGTCCCGAACCCGAGGGCGCTGCAGGTGGTCTCGCCGGGCGCGACGCCCTTCAGCTCGGCGCCGTCGGCGCCGTTCTCGATCCTCGCGACCTTCGGGTCATCGCAGAGGACCGTGCTCGCGGGGCAGTGCACGAGCCCGGACTGGCAGAGCTTCAGCGAAGCACCCGCGGCGAGCGTGACGGGCGTG
Organism: Anaeromyxobacteraceae bacterium; assembly: GCA_045802735.1. Taxonomy (GTDB): domain Bacteria; phylum Myxococcota; class Myxococcia; order Myxococcales; family Anaeromyxobacteraceae; genus Anaeromyxobacter_A. The sequence continues at coordinate 6,512 of JBJMQK010000684.1, forward strand.
GGCCCGTCGGCGCGCGCGTGACCGATGGTGAACAGCGCGAGTGCGGCCGCGGCGAGGGCTGCGCGTCCCATGCCGCGACTCCAGCACTGCGTTCGCGGACCGTCAAGCGCGGGGGCGTCGGATCCACCGACGCCGCCCCGTGTGAGCGTTGCCCCGGGCGGAGCGCGCGCCAACGACACGCGACCCCCTCTTTGGAGAAGACCATGCGCATCGCCCGCACCGCCGCCCTGCTGTTCGCGACCCTCGCCGTCGCCTCTGCCACCGCCGCGCGCGCCGAACCGGCGACCGCGAGCGCAAGCCCCGGCCTCGGTCGCCTCAAGGCCCTCGCCGGCGAGTGGGCCGGCACCGCGAAGGGCGGCGGCGGCCAGGCCCCGCAGCCGACGAAGGCGAGCTTCCGCGTCGTGTCCGGAGGCTCCGCCGTGATGCTCGTCACCGATCCCGGCACGCCGCACGAGATGGTGACGCTCTTCCACGAGGACGACGGCGCGCTCATCGCGACGCACTACTGCGCGGCCATGAACCAGCCGCGCATGAAGCTCGCGCCCGCGGCGGCGGGAGATTCGCTCGTCTTCGAGTTCATGGACGGCACGAACTTGAAGTCGCACCCCGGGCGCATGCAGCGGCTCGCGCTCGCGACCGCGGACCCGCGCCGGCAGACCCAGTCCTGGACGTTCGCCGACAAGGACGGCACGTCGGGCACGATGACGATGGAGCTGACGCGCGCCGACGCGCCTTCGCCCGCGAAGTGACGCGACCCGAGGTGGCCGCCCCGAAACTTGACCGCGCGATGTCGCGTGGTATCGGAGGGTCGGATTCCACCCGGAGGAAGAACCCATGGCTTCGAAGAAGACCGTGAAGAAGAGCGCGGCCCCCGCCAAGGCGGCGAAGGTCGGCGCGCCGGCCCGGACGGCCACGCCCGTGAACCTCCCGTCGCCGAGCCAGGGCCCGCTGGCGCTGGAGCTGCAGGCGCGCCAGGACGGGTCGGCCGAGGTCGTCCTCGTGTACGAGGGCGCGCTCGCGGCCAGGGACGCCGTGCTGGCGCGCGCCGGCACGTGGCGGAGCGGCGGCGCGCCGTGGGGCGACGCGCAGGACGTCCGCCTCACGCGCGCCGCGCCGAACCGCTGGGTGGGCGCGATCCCGGTTCGCCCGGGCGCGCCCGTCGAGGCGGTGGAGCTCGCGTTCCACGCCGGCGGCGAATGGGACAACGGCGGGCGGGCGCCGCTCGGTTACTACGAGTGGAACGTCCGCGATCGCCAGCTCGTGGTGCGCTAGGCGCCACGCGGGGCGCTCGTGCGGTGAGCGCCTCCCTCCGCTAAGGAGCGGGGAGGAGGCGCCCGATGGCCTCGTCGTCCTCACCGTCGCAGCCCCATTCGTCCCCCATCGCCTTTGCCGAGGTGGAGTGGCTGGCGAAGACGCCCGACGTCGGCGTGCGCATCAACACGCTCTCGGCCGGCCAGAGCACGCCCTGGCACTACCACTCGACCGTCGCCGACGACGTCTTCTGCCTCGAAGGCGAGCTGGAGGTCGCCTGTCGCGACCCCGCGGAGGTGTCGCGCCTCCGCCCCGGCGAGCGCGCACGCGTCGCGCCCACGCGCGTCCACCGCATCGTGAACCGGACGCGCGGGCCCTTGCGCTACCTCCTCATCCAGGCCACCGGCGCGTACGACTTCAACGTCGTCGACGACGATTGAGCGGCTCGCCGGACGCGCGATCGGGCGCGCGATGTTGTCCGGGCGGCGCGGGCGGCCCACCTTCCCGGTGAGATGA
>JBJMQK010000530.1:0-6055 GCA_045802735.1 Anaeromyxobacteraceae bacterium
CGCGGGCGCGGCGCGACGCTCCTAGAACGTCCAGCCCATCCCGAGGCGGCTGACGAGCCCGCTGCGGTAGAACGCGCCAGGGCGCGACTGCGCGACGATATCCCCGCGTCCGACCTGCCAGTCGACCGTGAATCCCTGCGCGAGCGCGTACTTCCAGCCGGCGAGCGCCGCCAGCGAGAGCCCCCTCGCGCCCGTCACGCCTCCCCCGTCGGGATAGCCGACGCCCTGCACCTCGACTGCGACGCTCGCGCCGCTGTCGAACGTCCCGAACACGTAAGCCCGGACTTGCGTCCCCACGGTGTAGACCGTCGTCGAGAGGCTTCCCCGCCATTGGTGCGAGAACGTTCCCTGCAGCACCGCCGAGAACGGTCCGCCCAGGCGACGCTCCGCGCTGACGTCGACATCCCACCTCTCGATGCCATCGCGATCGCGCGGGATGAGCAGGAACGGCTGGATGAGGAGCGTCGTCGCGCGCTGCGGCGCGGCGTCGGCGACGGCGAGCGCTTCCGCCGGCGCGGGGCTCGCAGCGAGGAGGAGCGCGACCAGGAGCGTGGGGGCCATCGCGAAACGCTAACAAATCGCGTTAACGCTGTGAACGGGACGTAGCGTCGCACCTCACCTCACGCAGCACGCCTCCACCTCGTCCGGCGCCTTTGGCGTCGACGCGGTCAGGTTCACGTTCCCGGCGCCCGTGACGAGCAGGTCGTCCTCGATGCGGATCCCCACGCCGCGCAGCCCCTCGGGCGCCGCCGCGTCGTCCTTCGCCACGTAGAGCCCGGGCTCGACCGTCAGCACCATCCCCGGCTCGAGCGGGCGCGGCTTGCCGCCGACGTAGTAGGCGCCGACGTCGTGCACGTCCATCCCCAGCCAGTGGCTGGTCCGGTGCATGTAGTACTTGCGGTACGCCTTGTCGGCGATGCGCTCGGCCGGATCGCCCTGCAACAGGCCGAGCCGCACCATCCCCTCGGTGAGCTCGCGCACGACGACGTCGTGGACCTCCTCCACCGTCGCGCCCGGCCGCGTCGCGGCGATCCCCTTCTCCTGCGCCGCGAGCACCACCTCGTAAGCCGCGCGCTGCGCCTTCGTGAACGTCCCGGAGATGGGGAACGTGCGCGTCACGTCGGCGGTGTAGAAGCCGTACTCACCGCCCGCGTCCACGAGGCACACGTCGCCGTCGCGCAGCTCGTCGTCCCCCGCCCGGTAGTGAAGGATCGTGCTGTTCGCGCCGGCGGCGACGATCGTCCCGTAGCCCGGCCCGGTCCCGCCGCGGCGCCGGAACGCGTACTCGATCTCCGCCTGCACCTGGTACTCGCGCCGCCCGGGCTGCCCGTCGCGCATCGCGGACAGGTGCGCCTCCGCCGTGATCTCGGCCGCCTTCCGCAATGCCGCGAGCTCCGCCTCCGACTTGAAGAGCCGCATCTCGTGCAGCACCGGCCCCGGGTCCGCGATGCGCTGCGGCGCGGTCGCTCCCGTCCGCGCGCGGAGCCGCAGGTCATTGAGCGTCCGCCCGAGCCGCGCGTCCCACCCCGCGTCGTCGCCCAGCCGGAACCACACCGTCCCCGCCCCGTCGAGCAGCGTCGCGAGCCGCGTATCGAGCTCGCTCGCTGGGTACGCCTCGGACGCGCCGTACTCCGCCTTCGCGCCCTCCACCCCGGCGCGCCGACCGGTCCAGATCTCGCGCTCCGGATCCTTCGGGCGCACGAACAGGACGTACCGACCGTCGGCGAAGAGCAGCATGCAGCCGGTGGGCTCGTCGAAGCCGGTCACGTACGCGAAGTCCGAGTCCTGGCGGAACGGGTACTCGCTGTCGCTGTTGCGCGTCTTCTCGTCGGCGGCGGGCAGCAGCATGACGCCGCCGCCGTCCGCCTTCATGCGCGCGGCGATCTGCTCGCGGCGCGCGGCGTGGAGCTTGGGGTCGAAGGCCATGGGCGGTGAACATACCGTCGCCCTGCGCGCGATGCACCGCTCGCGCGGCGCACGCTCAGGCCGGCTCCCGCGCCGGCCACGGCGCCCCGCACCACCGCTCGAACGCCGCGCGCTGCGCCTCGGTCGCCCCGCTCGCCGGCTCGACCCAGATCGTGTCCTCGGGTACTTCACCGAGCGTGACCAGCACCTCCACCAGCTCGTCGCGGCGGAACACGCCGAGGCGCAGTGCCCCGCCCGGCCCCCGCTCGCGCAGCCGCTCCCAGAGCGCGCCGCGGTCGACGCGGAACCCGTCGGCCGCGACGATCTCGTCCTCGGCATAGAGCCCCGCGCGCCACCCCGGGCTCCCCTCGCGCACCGCCGAGACCGTGAGCTTCGCCCCCGCGGCCAGGCTCGCCCCGAGCCAGCCCGCCGGGTGCGGCTCCGGCTTCCCCGCCTTGCCGCCCTTGTCGTCCCACCCCTGCGCCGCGCGCCGCCTCACCGCGAGCCCGACGCTCGCGAGGTCCGCCTCCACCTTCCCCGTCCCACGCACGTGCCGGTCGAAGAAGGTGCGCGCCTGCTCGCGACCGAGCGCCTCGGCCACCGCCGCCTCCACGCCGTCCTCGGGGATCCCCCGCTCCGCGTGGCGTCCGACGAGCGCCCGGACGAGGTCGTCGAGCGAGCCGCCTGCCCGGCGCAGCGCCAGGTCGAGCGCGAGCGCCACCAGCGCGCCCTTCTGGTAGTACGACACCGCGCTGTTCGGGCTGTTCTCGTCGGGCCGGTAGTGCTTCACCCACGCGGTGAGGCTCGCCTCCTCGAGGCTCATCTTCGCGGCGCCCGGCGACCGCTCGAGCGCGGTCAGCTCCTCGCCGAGGTGCTCGAGCCAGCGCCGCGCGTCGGCGACCCCCGCCCGCACCGGCGCGAGTCCGTCGTAGTAGCTCGTCGCGCCCTCGAACCACCACAGGAGGCGCGTGTACGCCTCGCGCGTGTAGTCGAACGGCACGAACGCCGCGGGGCGCAGCGCCTTCACGTTCCACACGTGGAAGAACTCGTGCGCGACGAGCCCGAGCGTCTCCTCGTACTGCTCCCGCGGGAAGAACTGGTGCCGCCCGACGTTGAGCGTGGTGCTCGCCGCGTGCTCGAGGCCGCCGCGGCGCCGTTCCGCGAGGTGCACGATGAAGAGGTAGCGCGCGTACGGGAGCCCGCCCATCATCGCGCCGAAGTGCTCGACCACGCGCCGCGCGTCCTCGGCGAGGCGTCCGAGGTCGGCGTTCCCGCGCCCCCACAGCGCGATCGCGTGCGCCTTGCCGAGCGCCGTGAAGGTCGCGAGGGCGTGCGTCCCCGCCTCCACGGGCGAGTCCACCAGCTCGTCGTAGTCACGTGCCGTGAAGCGCCACGGCCCGGTCGCGCGCGCGTCGAACGGATCGGCGCCGCCCTCGGCGACCGGGAGCGCGGTCGCGACGCGCCAGCCCGGCGGCGGCGCGACCTCGAGGTGGTGCGGCTCGCGCTCGCGCCCCTCCGCGTACAGGAGGAGCGCCGCCGCGTTGAAGTAGCCGTGCGTCCCATCGAGATGGGAGGTGCGGACGGTGAGCTCGTTCGCGTAGACGCGATACGTGACGCGGACCTCGCCCGCGCCCGCCGCCTCGACGCGCCAGCGGTGCTTGTCGAGCCGCGTCACCGCGAGTGATCGCCCTGCGCCGTCCTCGGCGGCGATCCCCTCGACGTGCCGCGCGAACTCGCGGACGAGATAGCTGCCGGGCGTCCACACCGGCATCGCGAGCACGACGGCGTCGCCGGGCCGGTCGAAGGTGAGCGCGACGTGGAAGAGGTGCCCGTGGGGCTCGGGCATGGCGACGGCGTAGCGCATGCCGCCCTAGGTAAGCGGCGCCGCGGCGCGGCGCCGCGGCTGCGGCGGTTCGCCTCGGCCCCGAGGGCGGAGCGCGGGGGCCCTTTCTGCTAACGTCCTCCCCCGGGGGAACGTCGGTGGAGACGCCGGTCGCGAGGGGTGCAGCGCAGGCCGAGCGCGCGGCAGCGCCGCTGCGCGTCTACCTGCTCGGGCGCTTCGAGGTGGTGCGCGGCGACGCGCCGGTGCCCGCCTCCGCGTGGCGCCGCCGCCGGCCGGCCGACCTGCTCCGCCTCCTCGCGCTCGCGCCGGGGCGCGCCCTCCCCCGCGAGCACGTCGCCGACGCGCTGTGGCCGGGCCGCGACGCGGCCCTCGGCGCGAACAACCTGCACCGCGGACTGTACGACCTGCGGCACATCCTCGGCGGCCGGCAGGTGGACCTCGAGCACGGCGTCGTCCGGCTCGACCCGGCCGCCTGGGTGGACGTCGACGCGTTCGAGGCGGGCGTTGCGGGCGACGCCTGCGACGCCGCCCCGCGCGAGGCGGCGCTCGCGCTGTACCGCGGCGACCTCCTGCCGGACGACCGCGACGCCGCCTGGCTCGAGGGTTCGCGCGCGCGCCTCCGCGCCCTGTTCACGGCCGCGGCGCTCCCCGTCGCCCGCGCCGCCGCGGCGCGCGGCGACTCGCTCGTCGCGATGCCGCTCCTCCGCCGCGCGATCGAGGCCGCCCCGGCGCACGAGGAGGCACACCTCGTGCTCGGGCGCCTCCTCGCCGAGGCGGGGCGGCGCGCCGACGCCCTGCGCCAGCTCACCGTGTGTGAAGCGACGCTCCGCGGCCGCGGCGTCGCGCCCTCCGCGGCGCTGCGCGCGCTGCGCGAGGCGGTGCAGCGCGGCGAGGTGGGGCCCGCCCCCGAGCGCCACGCCCACGACGGGCACGGCCGCGCCGCGCGCCGCCTCCTCGGCGATGCCGAGCCGCCGCCGGTGCGCGGCCGCGCGCCGGCGCTCCTCCTCCTCGAGGCGCTCGTCGCGGCCGGGCACGGCGCGCTCGTCCTCCTCGGCGAGCGCGGCGTCGGGAAGACGCGCCTCGCGGTGGAGGGCGCGCGCATCGCCCAGGAAGCGGGCGCCGTCGTCCTCGCCGGGGCCTTCGACGGCGCGCCGCCATCGCCGTGTGCCGGGATCGCCGACGCCTTCGCGGACCACGTCCGCGCCGGCGGGGCGGGCTTCGATCCCTTCGCCGAGGGCGATCGCGCGAGCCTGCTCGACGCCGTGCGCCGCGCCGTGCGCGAGGCCGGCGGCGGCCGTCCGGTGTACCTCCTCCTCGACGACGTCGACGAGGCCGACGAGCCGAGCGCGAACCTCGTCCACCTCCTCGCCAGCGAGGCGCGCGCGCTCGGGCTCATGATCGTCGCCACCTGCCGCGAGGAGGCGGTCCGCGCCGGCGCGCCCGTGCAGATGCTGCTCGCCCACCTCGACTGCGAGCGGCTCGCCCGCGGCGTGCGCGTGCAGCGCCTCGACCTCGCCGCGACGCGCGCGCAGCTCGAGGACCTCCTCGGCGCGCCGCCGCCGGACGGCATCGCGGCGCAGCTCTACCGCGCGACCGACGGGCGGCCCTTCTACACCGAGGAGCTGGCGCGCGCGTTCCGCGAATCGGGGCAGCTGCGCATCCCGCAGGACCCCGCCGCGGCCGTTCGCGAGCGCCTCACCCGCGTCGCCCCCTCCGCCCGCGTGCTGCTCGAGGCGGCTGCCGTCGCCGGCCGGCGCTTCGAGCTCGGCGTCGCCGCCGCCGCCGCGGGGCTCCCGAGCGCGGAGGTCTCGGCGGCGCTCGACGGCTGCCTCGAGGCGGGCCTCCTCGCGGGCGCGGCCGCCGGGTATCAGTTTCACCACGCCCTCGTCCACGAGGCGCTCTACGCCGCGCTCCCGGACCCGCGCCGCACCGCCCTGCACCGCGCCGTCGCCGATGCGCTCGAGGCAACAGGCGGTGGTGCCGCGGCCGACGGCGCCGACGCCGCGCTCGCGCGCCACCGCGAGGCGGGGGGCCAGCCCGACCGCGCCTTCACGCACCTCGTCGCGGCAGGGCACCGCGCGGCCGCGCGCGCCGGCCTCGCCGAGGCGAGCGCGCTGTACGAGCGCGCGCTGGAGCTCGCCGACGTCGCCCAGGCTGGCGCGCCCGAGCGGCTCGAGCTCCTGGAGGCGCTCGGGGCGACGCGCCTCGCGCTCGGCGAGCTCGCCGGGGCCGTCGCCGCGTTCGACGCCGCGGTCGCGCTCGCGCCGGGTGGCGGCCCCGCGGCCGGCCGGCGCGCGCGGGCGCTGC
>JBJMQK010000536.1:0-11948 GCA_045802735.1 Anaeromyxobacteraceae bacterium
CAGACCGTGCCGCACGGCACCCGCTCCGCCCTTCGACTCCGGCGCTTCGCGCCTCCGCTCAGGGCGAACGGAGGTGCGCAACTCACCCCACCCCGAAGTGCTCCCGCGCGATCGTCTTCGCGAGGTCCATCGAGCTCGTGAACGCCGGCGAGATGGGGTTCAGCACGTGCACCGACTCGTCCCTCGCCTCGACGAGGAAGTCCATGACGAGCTCCTTCGTGCGCCAGTCGACGAGCTGGGGCCGGATGCCGACCTTGGCGGCCTTCTCGAACAGCGACGCGTCGAACGCCTTCACGAGTAGCGCCGCGTCGCGGTTGAAGAAGCGCGGGAGGTACTTCTTCGGCTCGGTGAGCGCCACGCCGCGGAACTTCGCGTTCGAGAAGAACAGCCGGGCGTCGCGCGCGACGGTCGCGAACGCCTCGCCGTCGATGCCCGCCAGGAAGCCGTAGTTCTCGCGCCCGAACGCCGGGATGGCCGTCGGGCCGACGTACACGTCGCCGTGGACGCTGCGGCTGAAGTGCACGCCGAGGAATGGGTTCCGGATGTCGGGGACCGGGTAGATGTTGCCGTTCACCTGGAACGTCGCGCCGGGCCGGAGCTTGCGGTAGATGCCCTTGAACGGGATGAGCCGGTAGGCGACGCCCACGCCGAAGTGCCGCGCCACGCGGTCGCAATACGCGCCCGCCGCGTTCACGAACCGTTCATAGGCGATGGGCCCGGCGGTCGTCGCCGCCACGCGCGGACCCGCGAGGCCGGTGAAGGCGCAGCCCGTCACGATGCGGACGCCGGCGCGCTCGAGATCGGCGCGCAGGCTCGCCAGCACGGCCTTCGGGTCCACCGCCGCCGTGTCGCGCGAGAGCAGCGCCTTCCCCACCGTTCGCGCGTTCGGCTCGATGTCGGCGAGCTGCCGCTCGTCCACGAGCTCCACCCGCGCGCCGTTCGCGGTCGCGCGCCGGAGGAGCTCGTCGATCACCGGCAGCTCGGCCTCGCTCCGCGCGACGACGACCTTGCCGCACTCGAGGAGCGGCAGCCCGCGCTCCCTGCAGTAGGCGCGCATGAGCATGTTGCCGCGGAGGCACGACCGCGCCTTCATCGAGTCCGGCGCGTAGTAGATCCCGGCGTGGAGCACGCCGCTGTTCCGCCCGGAGGCGTGCGCTCCCAGCGCCTGCTCCTTCTCGAGCACGACGACGTCGCTCCGCCCGGCGAGCGCGAGCTCGCGCGCCAGCGTGAGGCCGATGATGCCGCCGCCGGCGACGAGGACGCCCGCCCGATCCACGGCCGCGCTCACGGCGCGATCCCCACGTCGACGAGCGTCGGGGAGAGCACCGCGACGAGGTCCTTCGGCGCCATCCCGACGAGGAACCCGCGCGACCCCCCGTTCACGTAGACGCGGTCGAGGTCGAGGATGGTGCGCTCGACGCAGACCGGCATGGCCTTGCGCGTGCCGAAGGGGCTCGTGCCGCCCACGAGGTAGCCGCTGTGGCGGTTCGCCACGTCGGGCTTGCAGATCTGGACCGCCTTCTTCCCGAGCTGCCGGGCCAGCGCCTTCGTCGACACCTCGCGGTCGCCGTGCATGAGCACGACGAGCGGCGCGCCCTCGTCGTCCTCCATGACGAGCGTCTTCACCACCGCGTGCTCGTCCACGCCGAGCTCCCGCGCCGACACGCGCGTGCCGCCCTTCTCCTCGTAGCGGTACGGGTGCTCGGTATACGCGACGCCCTTCTCGCGGAGCAGGCGCGTGGCCGCGGTCGATGGGGACTTGCTCATGCTCCGGAACGCTACCCGAGGAACCTAGAGGTCGTACAGCGATTCCCCCCTCCGCTCGAGGCCGCGATCGCGCGCGAGCACGTCGAGGTGCAGGGAGGACCAGTCGGCGAGCATCACGCGCTCATCGCCCTGGCCCACGTAGGTCTTCAGGTAGCCGCGGCAGGCGTGGCACACGTCGAGGCGCAGGAGCGGCTCCTCCTCGATCTCCAGCACCTCGAGCTTCTCCGGCGCCTCGGCCTCGCAGAACGGGCACGCCACGCGCCGGTACGGCCAGCGCGTGCCGCACGGCGCGCACACGAGCGTCCGGGCGCGCTCGTTCTCGGGACCGGCGAGCTGCGCCATCACCGGCGCCGCGCCGCAGGTCGGGCACGACCCGCGGGCCCAGCGCGACGGCTCGCGCCAGGGCGCGTACGCGTCGCGGACCGGCGCGAGGATGCGCTGCAGCGCGCTCCAGCCGAGGAAGCGCAGGAGCCCGGCATTGTCCACCGGAGCGTCGCCGCCCGCGAGGAGCCAGTCGACGGCGTCGCGCCCCGCCGAAGGCGACGCCGCGAGCCACGCGGACAGCTCGCCCGCCTCCCGCGCGAGCTTCTCGGGCACGGACGCCTTCGCCACGCGCCCTGTCGCGTGCGTGAGGACCGCCGCCCCCGGCCCGCGCACGTCGAGGCCGGCGGCGGGGCTGAGGAGGAGCGGGACGCCACGCGCGTGATCGGGCACGTAGGCGTCCCACCTCGGCGCGGGAAGCGCCGCGGCGGGCGCGCCCGAGAGCGCCTCCTCCACCGCGTGGCTGAAGACCTCCAGCGGGGCGAGGTACGGGTGGGCGTCGATCCAGCTCCGGAGCGCGGCGTCCATCCCGTACCTCTATCGACGCTAGGCCTCGTGCGCCGCCTCGTCCTCCGGGAGCACCGGCAGGAGCCGCGCGCCGAGGCCGAAGAGGAGGATCGACGCGGCGAGCTGCGCGCTGCGCACCCGCCGGTCCCACATCGCCGCGATCCACATCTCGTGCACGATGATGAGGGCCGTGCCGGCGGGGATCGAGGAGAGGAAGAAGCTCACCGGCAGGACCGGCGACCACCACTGGTGCGAGAGCTTGTCCGGCATGAGACCTCCGCCATCGCGCACTCACGGTACGAGCGGTGCGCGCCGGGGCGCAGCGCACGGTGAGCGAAACGGCGGATGGGCGCGCGCACCCTCGGGCGGGTCACGCCGCACGTCGTCGCAGGCTTTTCGCGGTCGAGCGCGCTGCCGCAGCGCGTGCGCGGCGGCGCCGCGGGACACGCTGCGCTAGCTTCGCCCCGTGCCCCACCTGCTCCTCCCCTCCTCGCCGGTGGCGCCTGGACGCTCGCCCGTCCGCGTGCACTTCCGGGAGCGGGGCACCGGCGAGGCGGTGCTGCTCCTTCACGGTGGGTGGGGGTACGAGGCCTACCCGTTCGACGCCGCCGCCGAGGCGCTCGCGCCGCGCCACCGCGCGGTCGCCCCCGACCGCGTCGGCTACGGCGGCTCGGATCCCGTCGCGGCGCTGCCGCGCGGGTTCCACGCCGCGATGGCGGAGGAGACGGTGCGCGTGATGGACGCGCTCGGCCTCGCGTCGGCGGCGCTGTGGGGGCACAGCGACGGCGCCGTCATCGCCGCCTGGGCCGCGATCCTCCACCCGGACCGCGTCTCGGCGCTCGTGCTCGAGGCGCTCCACTTCTTCGCGGCGAAGCCGGCATCGATCGCGTTCTTCGAGATGGGCGTCGCGGCGCCGGAGCGCTTCGGCGAGAAGGTCGTCGCCGCGCTCCTGCGCGACCACGGCGAGCGCTGGCGCGAGGTCCTCGCGGCGGGCGGCCGCGCCTGGCTCGAGATCATCCGCGACGGCGAGGGCGGGCGCGGCGACCTCTTCGACGGCCGCCTCGGCGAGGTGCGCGCGCCCGCGCTCGTGCTGCACGGGCGGCGCGACCCGCGCACGGAGCCCGGGGAGCTCGAGGCGGCACGGCGCGCCCTGACCTCCGCGCGCGTCACCCTCTTCGACGCCGGCCACAGCCCCCACACCGGCGCCTCCGCGGCGGCGTGCATCGCGGAGGCCGTCGCGTTCCTCGACGCTCCAGGGTGACCCAGGGCGATATCGCCGCGAAAGCTGTCCTCCGCTCCGCGTGACGCGCTAGGCTGACGGAAACAGCGGCGCCTCCGCGCCGCCCTCACTCGCGGAGCATGCGATGACGAACCGCCCTTGCTGGCTCCTCGTCGCGGCGCTCGCTGCGCTCGCGGCCGCCGCGCCCACCTCCTCGCGCGCCCAGGGCGTGCCCGACGGTGAAGTCGTGTTCGGCCAGGTCGCGCCCTTCTCCGGCCCTTCGCGCGAGCTCGGCCGACAGATGAAGGTCGGCATCGACGTGGCCTTCGCCGCGGCGAACGAGGCCGGCGGCGTCGCCGGCCGCCAGGTCCGGCTCGTCGCGCTCGACGACGGGTACGAGCCCTCCCGCACCGCCGGCGCGATGAAGGAGCTGCTCGAGAAGCGCAGGGCGTTCGCCATCGTCGGGAACGTCGGCACGCCGACGACCGCGGTGGCGCTCCCCATCGCGCTCGACAAGGGCGTCGTCTTCTTCGGCGCGTTCACCGGCGCGCGCCTCCTGCGCAACGACCCGCCCGACCGCTACGTCTTCAACTACCGCGCGAGCTACGCCGAGGAGACGGTGGCGGTGGTGAAGTACCTCGTCGAGGTGAAGCGCTTCCGCCCGAACCAGATCGCCGTCTTCGCGCAGCAGGACGCGTTCGGCGACGCCGGGTTCGAGGGCGTCGCGCGCATGATGCGGCGCTACCGCTTCGACCCGTCGCGCATCCTGCGCGTCGGCTACGCGCGGAACAGCGCCGACGTCGACGACGCCGTGAAGCGGCTCCGCGCCCAGCCCGACCTCAAGGCCGTCGTCATGGTGGCGACCTACCGCCCCGCCGCGCGCTTCATCACGAAGGTGAAGGACGCGAACCTGCCGGTCGTCTTCACCAACGTCTCGTTCGTGGGCTCGAACGAGCTCGCGGAAGAGCTCGTCCCGCTCGGCGCGAAGTACCCGGACGGCGTGATCGTGACGCAGGTGGTGCCGCTCCCCACCTCCAACGCGAGCGCCATCCTCCGCTACAAGCAGCTCCTCTCGAAGCACGCGCCGAGCGAGCGGGCCGACTTCGTCTCGCTCGAGGGCTACCTCTCCGCGACGCTGCTCCTCGAGGGCGTGAAGCGCGCCGGCAAGAGCCTCACGACGGAGACGCTCGTCGACGCGCTCGAGTCGATCCGCGGGCTCGACCTCGGCATCGGCGTCCCGCTGTCGTTCGGGCCCTCCGAGCACCAGGCGTCGCACAAGGTGTGGGGCACGATCCTCGACGGCGCGGGCAACTACCGGCCGCTCGACCTCGAGTAGGCGCGCGGTGATCGCCTAGCGCGGGAGGCCGACCTCGAACGGCCCGACGACGCTCTGGCCGCCGCGGCCGTCGCGCGCGACCGCCCAGAGCCGCGCCGCGCCCGTCCCGGGCGCGACGGGCGCGGCCGACAGCGCCGCGAGGAGGAGGGCCGCCGCGATCACCGTGGATCAGTACTCGAGCTCGAAGCTCGCGAAGTCGGCGCCGCTCTCGCTGCGCGTCTGGTCTCCGTCCGACAGCACCCCGACGCCCACGAAGTCGGGCACGTCGGCGCCGGCGTCGCCGCGCGCGAAGTGGTTGATGAAGGACTGGTGCACGTCGACGACCTCGTTGAGCCACACGCCCGGGGCCCCGCCGCGCTCGAGGACGATGGTGTCGCGGGCGAGGAAGATGCTCCGCTTCTTGTCGCACACCGCGCCGAGCGGCGAGACCGTGCTCCACACGAAGCGCAGGATGTACCACTTGAACCCACGCTTGAACGCCACCGCGACCGACGCCGGGGAGTCGCCGTGGCCTCCCCGGCACTCGTCGCCGCCGGTGGGGAACGCGCGCACCCTCCAGCGCCAGCGCAGGAGCCGCACTCTCTTCCGGAGCGCCTCGGGCACCTCGATGCCCATCGTGACCGTCTCCATTCCGGGGCGGTAGCTGCTCCGCAGGAGCGGGCCGACGGGATCCTCCACCACCTCGTAATAGACGGCAGGGCCTGAGCTGGGGCCCTCGGCCGGGCGGAAGCGGTGGACGTCGAGGACGGTGACGGAGCGTGGCGGGAGCGCCGCGTCGTCAGGCCTTGCAGGGCTTACCAGGAGCAGGACGAGGGCGGCGGCCGCGCGGGCCCGGCTGCTCCTTGTCATCGCCTGACCCTTAACGGGCTGCAGCGGCGGTGCAACGCCCCGCCGACCCTGTCGCGAAAAGTACCAAGAGCCGCCTAGATATGAGAGATTTTCGCCCCCGCGGGCCTCCGGGTCGAAAGCGGGACGCATCCGGTGCTATACGTGCGCCCGGACGACGCGGAGGAGAGCCGAGCTTGAGCGCGCGCATTCTTGTGACGGGAGCAGCGGGGTTCATCGGGAGCCACGTGAGTGCCCTCCTGCTCGCGCGGGGCGACGAGGTCGTCGGGCTCGACAGCTTCGATCCTTACTACGCGCCGGCGCGCAAGCGGCAGAACGTGGAGGACGTCCGCGCCGGGCCGGGCGGCGGGCGGTTCACGCTCGTCGAGGGCGACATCCGCGATCGCACGCTCCTCGACCGCCTCTTCACGCGGGGCATCGACGCCGTCGCGCACCTCGCCGGGCTCGCCGGCGTGCGCGCCTCGGTGGAGCGGCCGCAGGACTACGTCGACGTGAACGTCATGGGGACGGTGAACGTCCTCGAGGCCGCGCGGTGCGGTGGGGCGAAGAACTTCGTCCTCGTGTCGACCTCGTCGGCGTACGGCAACGCGCCCCCGCCCTTCGTCGAGACGCACCCCGCCGACCGCCCGCTCGCGCCGTACGCGGCGACGAAGCGCGCCGCGGAGATGCTCTGCCACAGCTACCACCACATGCACGGGCTGCCGTGCAACGTGGTGCGCCTCTTCACCGCCTACGGACCGCGCAACCGGCCCGACATGATGGCGTTCAAGGTGCTCGACAGCATCTTCACCGGGCGCGAGATCCCGCTGTTCGGCGGCGGCGACATGGTCCGCGACTGGACCTACGTCGAGGACATCGCGCGCGGCATCGCCGCCGCGCTCGACCGGCCGCTCGGGTACGAGATCTTCAACCTCGGGCATGGCCAGCCGCTGCACCTCTCCGAGTTCATCGCCGCGCTGGAGAGCCTCGCCGGCCGCCGCGCGAACCTCGTGCCGGTGCCCCGCCTCGAGTCGGACGCGGTCGCGACCGGCGCCGACATCGACAAGGCGCGCCGCCTGCTCGGGTTCACGCCGAAGGTCTCCGTCGCCGAGGGCGTGGAGCGCCTCTTCCACTGGTACGTGGAGCGGATCGCGGAGGCTGCGCGCCCCGCGCCGCGCCGGACGGCGCATGGCGGGTAGCGCCGCCCCCGCTCCCGCCGACCCCACCGCGCTGCGAGGCCGCACCGACCCCTGGGGACCCCTCGGGCTCGTCGCGCTCGCGCTCGTCGTCGCCGTCGGCCTGTGGTTCCGGCTGCGCGGCCTCGCCGCCGAGGGGTTCGCGGACGACGAGGTCCACAAGTGGCTCGCCGCGAACCGCTACCTCGCGGGCGACTTCGGTGGCGACGACGTCGAGCACCCGATGCTCATGAAGTCGCTCGCCGCGCTCGCCCTCTGGGCGTTCCGCGGCGCGCTCGCCCCCGAGGCGGTCACGCGGCTCCCGAGCGCCATCGCGGGCGGGCTCACGGCCGTCGCGGTCGCGCTCCTGGGGCGGCGGCTCTTCGGCCGCGGCGCGGGCCTCCTCGGCGCGGCGCTCGTCGCGCTCTCCACGACCGCGATCGGCTACCACCGCATCGCGAAGGAGGACGCGCTCCTCGGCCTCTTCTTCACGCTCTCGGTGTGGTGCCTCGCCGAGGCGCGCGCCGCGGCGGAGGACGTGCGCGACCGCGACGCGCGGCGCTGGGAGCTCCTCGCCGCCGCGGCCCTGGGCGCGGCGTTCGCCTCGAAGTACTTCATCTTCTACTTCCCCATCCCCGTCCTCGCGTACCTGTGGCTCCGACCGCTGTCGCGCTGGCGCGTCCCGCTCGCGCGCTGGGCGGCGCTCATCGGGTTCGCGCTCCTCGTCTTCCTCGCGCTGAACTTCACGCCGCTCCTGCCGAGCACCTACACGTACATGGGCCACTACATCCGCGGCGACGCGGTGGGCGGCGACCGCGGCGTCTCGGAGAGCATCGTCTTCATGGGACAGCTGCGCGGGAACCTGGGCCTCCGCGGCGACGCGCCGCCGGCCTGGTACTTCCCGGTGTTCGCGGCGGTGAAGTTCGCGCCGCTGACCTCGCTCCTCGGCTTCGCCGGGCTCGCGCTGGCGCTCGCGCGGCGGCGCCCGTCGCACCGGATCGTCCTCGTCTGGCTGGGGATCTTCTGGCTCACCTTCCAGGTCGCCGGCGCGAAGTACGGGCGGTTCTTCGTCTCGGCGATGCCGGCGTTCCTCGCGCTCGTGGGGCATGCGGCGGCGGTCCTCGCGCGGGCGGTGGCGGGGCGCGTCGCCCTGCTGCGCGAGGGGGTGGCCGGCCGCGTGGCGGCCGCTGTCGCCGCGCTCGTGGTCGTCGTCCCGGAGGTGCGCGCCTCGGTGCTTCACGCGCCGCATCACCGGCTCTACGTGAGCGCGGTCGGCGGAGGGGACCGGACCGTGACGTGGTTCTTCCCGCACTGCGACTACTTCGACGCGGGGCTGCGCGAGGCGGTGGCGTGGGTCGCGGGGACCGCGCCGGCGGGCGCGGAGGTGGCGTCGGAGGTGGACTGGAGCGTGCGGCTGTACGCGGGGTTCGCGGGCCGCACGGATCTCGTCTCGCGGGGGATCGTCCCGGGGAAGACCTGCTCCGGGGAGCGGCCGTGCTACGTGCTCGTCCAGCCGCCGAGGCTGTACCGCCACAACGAGGCGGCGGTGGCACGGCTCGGGGCGCGGACGCCCGTGCACGTGGAGCAGGTGCGCGGCGAGGACGCAGTGCGCGTGTACCAGCTCGCGCCGGGGGAGCAGGTGTTCCCGGACGAGGCGGCGCAGGTGAGTCGGTAGCAACGCCCTCGCGCTTCGCGCCGAACCCCTCAGGTCCCCACGTACCGCCCCGGCTTGTGGTTCACCGCCAGGACCACGTTCAGCGCGACGGCGCCGGCGGCCGACAGCGCCAGCGTCATCGGGGAGACGACGAACATCGAGGCCAGCACGATCACCGCATCGACCGCGAGCTGGAACACGCCGGCGCGGACGCCGTGGCGGTCCTGCAGGTAGATCGACAGGATGGACAGGCCGCCCAGGCTCGCGCCGTGGCGGAACAGCATCAGGAAGCCCGTTCCCGCGAGGGCGCCGCCCATCACCGCGCCGTAGACCGGGTGGACCGCGCCGAGCTGCACCACGCCGCCGAGGTGGTCCGTCACCGCGGAGAAGAGCCCGATCGCGGCGAAGGTCTTGAGCGTGAAGCGCCACCCGAGCTGGCGCACGCCCAGCCAGAAGAACGGCAGGTTCACCGCGAAGAAGATCGCGCCGAAGGGCACGGCCACGAAGCGGGACAGGAGGAGCGCGATCCCGGCCGTCCCGCCGGTGAGCAGCTTGCCGTGGCGCAGGAACGCGAACCCGAGCGAGACGAACGCCACCGCCGTGACGATGGCCTGCGCGTCCTCGAACAGCGAGTGGCGGTCGACCGCGGGGCCCGCGTCGGCGCGGTCCTCTTCCTCGGCGAGCGTTGCGGCGGCGTCCATCGGGGCTCCTCGGCGCGAACCGGCGAAGAGAGCACGAAACGGTCCCGAGATCACCCGGGGGGCGGGCGCACGATCCGCTCGACGAGCTTCTCGAGCGCGAGCGCCGGGTCCTCGCACACGCCGGAGTGCACCGGCGAGGGCTGGAGGACGGTGCTCCGCGGCGCGACGAGCCAGCCGAACCGCTCTCGCGCGGAGAGCTTGCCGATGGGTCCGCTCCCCTCCCCGCCGCGGCAGATGCGCGTGAACGCCTCGAGGTGCTCCGCGATGAGCGCGAGGTCGGCCGCCGGGTCGAGCGCGCGCACGCGCGCCGGGTCGAGCGCGACGCGCGCGTCGAGGAAGTCCCTCGACAGGCAGAAGAGCACCACGCCCGCGTTCACGAACTCCTCGCGCTCGACGCGCGGCACGACGCGCAGCACGGCGTAGTCAAACGAGGGCAGCGCGGGCACGTTCCGCCTCCTCGACGAACAGGGGCGCCGCCTCGAGCCGGCGCTCGAGCCAGCGGACATACGCGGCGCGGTGCTCCGCCGCCGACGTGAAGCGCGGCTCGCCCTCGAGCCAGCCGTCCGGGACCTCGGCCACCGCGCGCGCGAACGCCCCGGGCGTGAGGACGCTCCCGAGCTTCGCGCCGGCCCCGGCGAGCTGGGTCGCCCACGGCAGGAGCACGTGATCCTTCACCGCCGGGAAAGGCGAGCCGCTCCGCTCGTCCGCCCCGTCCCAGGCATGGTGGAAGTACAGCGCCGCGCCGTGGTCGATGAGCCAGAGCTGGCGGTGCCACACGAGCAGGTTGGGGTTCCGCGGCGTGCGATCGACGTTCATGACGAACGCGTCGAACCACACGACGGCCGACGCCTCCTCCGGCAGCGGCGGCGGCGCGGCGACGGGATCGAAGGTGATGCTCCCGGGCAGGTAGTCGAGCCCGAGGTTCATCCCCGCGCTCGCGCGGAGCAGCTCCCGGATCTCCGGGTCGGGCTCGTTCCGGCCGAGCGCCGCGTCCACCTCCACCCGCACCAGCTCGGGCACGCGCAGCCCGGCGGCGCGCGCGAGCTCGCCGGCGACCAGCTCGGCGACGAGCGCCTTCCGCCCCTGCCCCGCCCCGCGGAACTTCACGACGTAGAGCCCCGAGTCGTCCGCCTCGACGATGGCGGGCAACGACCCGCCCTCGCGCAGCGGGGTGACGTAGCGGGTCGCGGCGACCGTCCTCATCGCAAGTACGGTAACGCACCCCGCGCACCCGGACACGCGCCGTCGCGCGTGGCGCCGCCGTCGGCGCGCGTGCTAGACATCTCGCGCCTCGATGCGACCCGCCACGGCACCCTCTCCGCTCGCGCGCGACGGCGCGCGCACACCCTGGCTCCGGACCTCGCACGAGGCGGTGGCGGTGGTGGGCGCGTGTGCGCTCTTCGCGCTGCTCGCGGGCCTGCGCGCCGCGCGCCAGGCGTACCCCTACTTCGACGACGTCACCTACCTCGAGCTGGGCAGCCAGATCCGCGACCTGGGCGGCCCGCTCGGCCTGTTGCGCGAGCTCCTCGCCGGGCGCTTCGCCGAGGCCAACCGCCACCCGCTCTACCTCGCCGTCATCGGGATCTTCGGCCGGCCCGAGGAAGGCTTCTTCCGCGAGGCGCAGGCGCTCAACGTCGCGCTCGGCGCCGTCGCGATCGTCTCCTGCTGGTGGACGGCGCGGCGCCACTTCGGGAGGCTCGCCGGCCTCTTCACGATCCTCGCGCTCGCCGTCGGCCGCATGCTCCTCGAGAGCGCGAGCCGGCCGTGGTGCGAACCGCTCCTCCTCGCGGTGTGGGCGCGCGCCGTCGACGCGATCCTCGAGGGCCTCGACCCCGCCGCCGGCCGCCCTGCCCGGGCGTTGCTGCGCGCCGGCGTCTGGTCCGGGCTCGCCTTCCTGGCGAAGGGCACCGGCATGTTCCTGCCGATGTCGCTCGGGCTCACGCTCCTCGTCCGCGAGCGCGCGCGCATCCTGCGCGACCCGCGCGCCTGGGGCTTCGCGCTCGCCTTCCTCGTCACGGCGTCGCCGCTGCTCGTGCGCAACCAGCGCCTCTTCGGGTCGCCCCTCTACAACCAGAACTCGCGCTATCTGTGGATGGACCGCCTCCCGGACTACGCGGAGGTGTTCGCCCCGGGCGCCGACGCGCTCCTCCCGCACGGCTTCATCGACTACGTCCGGCACGTCACCCCCGGTGTGCTCGCCTGGCGCTTCGCGGCGGGCCTGGGCGAGACGATCGTGATCCTGCTCGACGCGGTCGCCCCCGACGCCGAGCACGTCGGCGGGCCGCTCCACGTCGCGGCGATCCTGGCCGCGCTCCTCGTCGTCGCGGTCGCGCTGCGCTGGCTCTGGCGCCTGCCGCGGGGCGCGACCCGCACCTTCCTCCTCGTGCACGCGGGCTGGTCGTTCGGGTTCCTCTTCATCTTCAGCGTGAACGGCGGGAACTCG
>JBJMQK010000543.1:0-4336 GCA_045802735.1 Anaeromyxobacteraceae bacterium
GGTGCCCAGCGAGGTGTGCGCGCACATCGTGATCGCCACCGAGGAGTCGACGCGCGTGAGCTCCTCGACGGCGATCGCGTAGGCCAGCGAGTCGGCGCCCGCGCCGCCGTAGTCCTCGGGGAACGGGATGCCCATCAGCCCGAGGTCGCCCAGCTTGCGCACGATGTCGTACGGGAAGCTCTTGGTGCGGTCGAGCTCCTCCGCGACCGGCGCCACCTCGCCCTCCGCGAAGTCGCGCACCGTGCGGCGGATCAGCTCGTGGTCGTCTGAGAGGTCGAAGTCCATGGTGTCCGCGCCCATTCTGCCGCCAGCCGCACGACGACTGCCGCCGCGGCGGCCATGTCCTGCACCGACGCCCATTCGCGCAGCGAGTGGTACTCGTGGCCGCCGGTGAACAGGTTCGGGGTCGGGAGGCCGGCCTCGCTGAGGATGCAGCCGTCGGTGCCGCCGCGGATCGGCTGCCGGAGCGGCTCGAGCCCCTCGGCCCGCACGGCGCGCTCGGCCACCGCGACGACCGCCGGCGTCCGCTCCACAAAGCGCCGCATGTTCGGATACTGATGCTCGACCGCAAACTCGAGGCGAGCGCCCGGCGCCGCCGCCACCACGTCCTGGGCGGTGCGGCGCACCAACTCGATGTGCGCGTCGAGCCGGTCGTCCTCGAAGTCGCGCACGATCGCCTGGATCACCGCCGTGCCGGCCGACCCGCGGACCTCGTAGGGGTGGATGAAGCCCTCGCGGCCGGACGTGGTCTCGGGTGTCAGCGTGTCCGCCGGCAGTCCGGCCAGCACGCGCGCGGCCAGGCGCGCGGCGTTGACCAGCTTGTCCTTCGCCCAGCCGGGGTGGACGTCGACGCCGTGGATCGTGATCGTGACGTGCGAGCCGGTGAACGTCTCGTCTTGGAGCTCGCCGATCGTCGAACCGTCGAGCGTGTAGGCGCAGGCCGCGCCGAACGCCTCGACGTCGAAGCCCTTCGCGCCGACCCCGGCGATCTCCTCGTCCGGCGTGAAGCCGATCCGCAGCGTCGTGCGCTCGGTCTCGGGGTGCGCGGCGAGGTAGGCGACGGCGGCCATGATCTCGGCCATGCCGGCCTTGTCGTCGGCGCCCAGCAACGTGTCGCCGCTCGAGGTGACGATGTCGTGCCCGGCCTTGCCGGCCAGATCCGTCGACACGGCGGGGTCGAGCACGGTCTCACCCCGGGGCAGCTCGAGCACGCCGCCGTCGTAGCCGCGGTGCACGAGCGGCTCGACGCCCGCCCCGGGCGCGTCGGGGCTCACGTCCAGATGCGCGAGGAACCCGACCACCGGGGCGTCGGCGGTGCCCGGCAGCGTCGCCGTCACGTAGCAGTGCTCGTCGACCGCCGCGTCCTCGAGGCCGATCGCCTGCAGCTCGGACACCAGCATCCGCGCGAGGTCGAACTGCCCCGGCGTGCTGGGCGTCCGCTCCTGGTCGCGCGCCGACTGGGTGTCGACGCGCACGTAGCGCAGGAAGCGCCCGAGCACGTCGGGAGCGAGCTCCTCGGCCAGGGGGGAGGTGAACATCAGTGCAGGTCGGGGGCGCCGGCGTTCGCGCGCGCCAGCTCGACCAGCAGGCGCACGCCGAATCCCGAGCCGCCCTTGTTCGCGTAGGGCCGCCCATAGTCGTCCGCAACGCCCGCGATGTCCAGGTGCGCCCACGGGACATCGCCGACGAAGCGGCGCAGGAACTCGGCCGCGGTGATCGAGCCCGCCTTGCGGTTCTCGACCGCGTTGGCGATGTCGGCGTAGCGACCCTTGATCAGCTCCGAGTACTCCTCGTGCAGCGGCAGCCGCCACAGCAGCTCGCCGCTGCGCTCGCCGGCGGCCTGGACCTGCGCCGCCCACTCGTCGTCGTTGGAGATCAGGCCCGCCATGGTCGAGCCGAGCGCGCTGACGATCGCCCCGGTGAGCGTCGCCACGTCGACGATCCGCTCGGCGCCCTGCTCGACCGCCCAGGCCAGGCAGTCGGCCAGCACGAGGCGGCCCTCGGCGTCGGTGTTGAGGATCTCGATCGTCGTGCCGGTCCGCGCGCGCACGATGTCGCCCGGCTTCATGGCGCGGCCGGACGGGAGGTTCTCGGTCGCGCCGACCACGCTGACGAGCCGCACGGGCAGGCCGAGGCGGGCGATCGCCGCGGTCGCCTGCAGCACGGCGGCGCCGCCCGACATGTCGAACTTCATGTCGCTCATGCCGCGCGCCGGCTTGATCGACAGGCCGCCCGAGTCGAAGGTGACCGCCTTGCCGACGTAGCCGAGCGGCGGCCCGGCGACGTCACCCGGCTCGTAGCGCAGCGTGATCAGCGCCGGCTCCTCGTCGGACCCGCGCGCCACCGCGGCGAACGCGCCCATGCCCGCCTCCTCGATCTCCCGCCGGCCCCACACCTCGCACGTCAGCGCGCTGTGACCCTCGGCGATCGCGCGCGCCGCGTCGGCCAGGCGCGTGGGCGTCAGGTCGTTGGACGGCGTGTTCTGGAGGTCTCGGGCCGCGTTGGCGGCGTCGGTGGCGATCTGCGCCGCGTGCACCGCCTCGCCGACGTCGTGGTGTGCGGAGACGAGCAGCGTGTCGAGCTCGGCGCGCTCGTCGTCGTCGCCGGTCTTGTACGCGCGGTAGTCGTAGGCCGCCAGCAGCGTGCCCTCGACCAGCGCCGCCGCGTGCGCGTCCGTGACGTGGTGCGGAACCTCCCAGCACAGCGTGCGGGCCGCGAGCTCGCGCGCGCGGCTCGCCGCGACAGCGGCGGCGCTGCGCGCGCGTTCGGGATCGAACTCCTCGCGGCGGCCGAGGCCGACGAGGATCCAGCGCTTGCCGGCGGCGTGCGTGACCGCCAGCTTCCGCAGCGCGCGGCGGGCTTCGCCGCTGTCGACGAGCGCCTGGAGCGCGCCGTCGGCGTCGTGCGCGATGCCCTCGTCCTCGAAGACGCCGACAACGATTGTGTCGGCGGGCGTGTCGGAGGGAAGGTCCGTAGTGGGGCGCACGTTCATGGCGGCCGGAGGTTAGCCGCGCCCGCACTAGAGTGATGCGCCCCCACGTCGAAGAACCGCCACTCCAGGAGGAGCGTCATGTCCAACACCGTCATCCTCAGCACCGCAAGGACGCCGGTGGGCAAGCTCGGGGGTGGGCTGTCGTCGCTGCAGGCGACGGAGCTCGGCGGGATCGCCATCAAGGCCGCGCTCGAGCGCGCCGCGGTCGAGCCCGAGCAGGTCGAGCACGTCGTCATGGGGACCGTGCTGCAAGCCGGCCAGGGCCAGGTTCCCTCACGCCAGGCCCAGATCAACGCCGGCATCCCCAAGGAGGTCTCCTCCGAGACGGTCAACAAGGTGTGCGCGTCGGGCATCCGCGCCGCGGGCATCATCGACGCCGCGATCCGCGCCGGGGACCTCGACGTCGCCGTGGCCGGCGGCATGGAGTCGATGAGCAACGCGCCCTACCTGCTGCCCAAGGCCCGCTTCGGCTTCCGCATGGGCGACGTCAAGGCGCTCGACGCGATGATCCAGGACGGGCTGCGCAACCCGTTCACCGGCAAGCAGATGTTCGAGGAGGCCACGGAGGTCGGCGACGAGCTCGAGATCACCCGCGCCGATCTCGACAAGTGGGCGCTGCGCAGCCACGAGCGCTGGGCCGAGGCGTTTGACTCCGGCCGCCTGCCGGAGGAGATCGTGCCGGTGACGATCTCCTCCAAGAAGGGCGACACGACCGTCCAGGAGGACGAGGCGCCGCGCCGCGACTCGACCCTGGAGAAGCTCGCCAAGCTGCCGGGCCTGGCCGGCAAGGACGGCTCGCACACCGCCGGCAACTCGCCGGGCGTGAACGACGGCGGCGGCGCGCTGGTGCTCGCCTCCGAGGAGTGGGCGTCCCAGAACCGCAAGGAGGTCCTGGCCACGATCATCGCCCAGGCGGCGGTCGCCGACGACTTCCCGTATCTCGCCCGCACGCCGGCCAACGCGGCCAAGAAGGCGCTCGAGAGGGTCGGCCTCACGCCGGACGACGTCGACCTGTGGGAGATCAACGAGGCCTTCGCGTCCGTCGCGCTGAACTCGACGCGGATGCTCGGCGTGGACGAGGCCAAGGTCAACGTGAACGGCGGCGCGGTGGCGATCGGCCACCCGATCGGCGCCTCCGGCGCGCGCATCCTCGGCACGCTCGTGCACGAGCTGCGGCGCCGCGGCGGCGGCGTCGGCGTGGCAGCGATCTGCTCGGGCGGCGGCCAGGGGGACGCCGTGGTCGTCAAGGTGTGACCGGAGCCGCGTTCTTCGACCTCGACCGGACCCTGATGGCGGGGTCGTCGGCGTTTCAGTTCGGCCGCGCCGCCTACAAGGCCGGGATGG
>JBJMQK010000580.1:0-12342 GCA_045802735.1 Anaeromyxobacteraceae bacterium
CATCCCGTTGGCGTAGGCGACGACGCCGAGGTCGAAGGCGCTCGACGCGCCCGGGACGCGGGTGACCATCTCGGCCACGAGCCCGCCGGTGCAGCTCTCGCCCAGCGCGACGCGCTCGCCGCGCGCGACGAGGCGCTCGACGACGAGGTGCGCGAGCTCGCCCTTCCCCTCGGCGAAGATCGCCTCGCCGAACACGCCGCGCACCGCCGCGAGGATGCGCTCGGCCCGCTCCTCCGCGCCCGGGCCGGGGACGCTCCACTTCACGTGGATCTCGGGCCAGTGGGCGCGGTAGCCAAAGCGGACGTCGCGGTGCTCGGGCGCATCCATCACCGGCCGCATCGCCTGGTCGGCGTGCGACTCGGGGATCCCGATGAGCTTCACGAGGCGCGCGGCGACGACCGCCCCGGCGCGCGCCGCGATGCGCGGCAGCACCGTCTCGTCGGAGAGCCCCTTGTACTCGGTCGGCACGCCAGGCAGGCAGAACAGCTCGGCGCGGCCGAGGCGCACCAGGAAGCCGGGCGCCGTCCCGAAGCGGTTCGGGATGATCGTCGCGCCGCGCGGGAAGCGCGCCTGCTTCGCGTTGTTCGGCGTCATGACGCGGCCGATCTTCTCGAAGCGCTCGCGGATGGCGGCGAGCGACGCCGCATCGTCCTCGAGCGGAACGCCCAGCGCGGCGGCCACGCACTCGGCGGTGAGGTCGTCCTCCGTCGGTCCCATCCCCCCGCTCATCACCACGACGTCGGCGCGCGCGGTGGTCTCGGCGAGCGCGGCGGCGAGGTCGGTGCGGTCGTCCCCGACGAGCGTCTTCCGGCGCACCATCACGCCGAGGTCCCACAGGCGATCCATGAGCCAGGCGCTGTTCGTGTCGACGACCTGCCCGGTGAGGAGCTCGTCTCCGGTGGAGAGCAGCTCGACGACGAGCGGCCCGCTCAAGGGAACAGCTCCCGGCACCACCACGGCGATCCGCTGCAGCCGGCGAGGAGGCGGAGCCCCAGGCGCACGAACTCGACCGCGGCCCAGGCCCAGACTCCGGCGCAGACGTCGTCCATCACCACGCCGAACCCGTTCTTGACCTTCCTGTCGAAGTAGCTCGCCGGCCACGGCTTCATGACGTCGAAGAGGCGGAAGGCGAGGAACCCGGCGATGGCGGTGCCCCAGGTCCACGGCAGGAGCGCCATCGTGACGAGGTAACCCGCCACCTCGTCGATGACGATGGGTGAAGCGTCGACGACCTTCCAGTAGCGCCCGGCCCGCGCCGCGGCGAAGCAGGCGACGGCGATGAACGCGGCGACGGTGAGGAGGTAGATCCCGAGCGGCAGGTCGCGCAGCGCCCAGAAGACGGGCACGGCGGCGAGCGTCCCGGCGGTGCCCGGCGCGACCGGCACGTAGCCGCAGGGCCCCCACGCCGCGAGGAGCACCCAGGGCCCGGGCGGACCGTCGGGGACACCTCTCTTCAGGCGAAAGCGGTCGGAGGGCTCGGGAGCGGCGGCGGGCTTCGGAGCGAGGTCGGGCACGCGGCCTCAGATGTACTCGTCCCCTTGCTGCTTTGCCTCCACGTCCTCGTCGTCGGGCTCGAGCGCCTCGTCCTCCTCCATGGCGGCGCGCACCCCGGGCGGAAGCGCCGCCACCGCCGGGGCCGGCCGGCCGCGCCCGATGACCCACTCGGCGAGCCCCATCGCGATGTACGCGCCCATGTAGATGACCATGACGAACGACGCGCGCGTCGCGATGCCGACGGCGAGGCCGCCGATGCACAGGAACCCGAACACCGTGAGGCTCTTCGCGGACAGGTGGACGTCCTTGAAGGTCCGGTAGCGCACCGTCGAGACCATGAGGAACGCGAGCAGGGCGACGACGATGGCGATGGGGAGCCGCGTCGAGGCGTCCGTCGCCGAGCCGTAGGCGCGATAGTGGGCGATGACGAGCGACACGATCGTGCCCGCCGCGAGCGGGATGGGGAGGCCGACGAAGAAGCGCGAGCTGCCCTTGTCGCCGCGGTGGGCGAGCACGTTGAAGCGGGCGAGCCGCAGCGCGCCGCAGGCGGCGAAGGCGAACGACAGGAAGAAGCCGAGGAAGCCCAGAGGCGCGAGCGCCCACTTGTAAGACAGCAAGGCTGGCGCAGCCCCGAACGAGACCACGTCGGCGAGGCTGTCGAGCTCCACCCCGAAGTCCGACTGCGTCTTCGTCATGCGGGCGACCCGGCCGTCGAACGCGTCGAAGAAGATCGCGAAGAAGATCGAGAGCGCGGCCTGGTTGAGCTGGGCAGGCGAGGCGTCGCCCGCGCACAGCGTCATCGCGTAGAACCCGAGGAAGATCGAGCTGCAGGTGAACAGGTTCGGCAGGACGAACATCGCCTTGCGGAGGTTGATCTGCATCGGCGGCTGCCCTCGGGTCCGGACTCGTCGCGCGGAGGCTGACACGGTGCGCCCCCCTTGTCGAGGGGTTCGGGGCGGCCCGTGCGCACCGCAAAGGTAATGCTCGCCCGGGTGTCACCGCCCGGGCGCCGGCGTGGTGCAGGGCTCGCGCGAGGTCTCTCCGTGCAGGAGGGTCACGCGCGCACCGCTCGCGCAGTCGACGACGAACACCGGGTCGGCGAGCCAGCTGTCGAGCCGGAGGCGCGCCGTCGCCCCCGCCGACGCGACGAGCCCGGCGCCGCGCGTCTCGCAGCGCACCCCCTGCAGCTCCGCGCGCGCCCCCGCGTCGAGCGCGACGCAGTCGAAGGTTCCCGCGTTCACGTCCACCCCGTCGAGGCGGACGCGCGCGCCGGCGGCGATGACGCCCGGCCCCCCGCAGCGCGCCAGCTCCGACCCGGCGAGCGCGAGGTCGCCCCCGAGCGCCTCGACGCAGGCCGCGCCGCCCTCGCCGTGCCGCGCGGCGCCGCCGCGGACCGTCACGCCGCTCCCGGCGAGGCGACCGCCGGTGAGCACGACGCCGGCCGCGCCGCGGGCCGCGATGGCGACGTCCGCGAGCGTCGCTTCACCACCCGTCACGACGACCGACGCGTCGCGCGCGGCGCCCGCGATCGCGGCGTGCGAGAGCGTGGCGCTGCCGCCGCGGACGAGCAGCCCGGCGACCTCGCCGCGCAGCGAACCTCCCGCCATCGAGGCGCTGCCGCCCTCGACCGCGAGCGCGTGCCGCCCGCCCGTGAGGTCCACCCGCTCGCCCGCGAGCCGGCCTTCGGACACGCGCGCGCCACAATCGCCACCGGCGAGCGCAACGTCACGCGCGGTGACCTCGCCGCCGTCCACGACGAGCGCGCACTGGCGCGGTCCGGCGCGGAGCGTGAGGCCCTCGAGCGACAGCGCTCCCGTGGCGACGGCGCCGGGCTCACCCTCCGCCGCGGTGACGACGGTGACGCCGGCGCCCGCCCCGCGCAGCGCCGCGCCAGCGAGGCGCCCGAGCGACCCGGCGTGCGCGCCCGGGCCGAGGGCCACGACGTCGCCCGGGCGGGCGCGCGCCAGCGCCACGACGACGCTCGCGCCGGCGGGGACGTCGAGGGTGGCCGAGAGCGCCAGCGCGAGGAGCGCGATCACCCGGAGCTCATGCTGCGCGGGACCGGCGCGGGCAACGCCACGTCGACGCGCTAGCCGCCGGCGCTCCCCGCGGTTGCGCCGATCCCCAGCAGGGGGAGCGGATCCTCGGCGCGCGCTCCGCGCCAGACCTCGAAATGCAGGTGGGGGCCCGTCGCCCGGCCCGTCGCCCCCACGAGCCCGAGCGGCTGGCCCGCGTCGATCGCGTCGCCCGGGCGGCAGAGGAGCCGCGAGAGGTGGGCGTAGCGGCTCGTCAGGTCCCCGCCGTGGCGGACCTCGACGGCGAGGCCGTACCCGGCGATGAACCCGGCGTGCACGACGAAGCCCTTCGCGGCGGCCGAGACGACCCGCCCCGCGGCCGTGGCGAGGTCGATGCCGCGGTGCATGCGGCGGACGCCATCGATCGGGTGGCGCCGCGGACCGAAGAGCGACGAGAGGCCCGCGTCGGCGATGGGCCAGCGCAGCGCGGGCGGCGGCCCCGGCGCGAAGAGCACCTGCCCGAGCGCGGCCGCGGCGCTCGCGCGGCGCGCGAGATCGCGCAGGTCCTCGGCGACCGCGTCGGCGAGGGGGTCGGGCAGGGCGCCGAAGCGACGTCGGTCGAGCTCCAGCTCGGCATCGAGGGTCACGCGCGCCCGGACGAGCTCGGTGAGGGGCGTCTCCGGCATGGGGCGCCCAAGGTAACGGCGCACGTCGGCGGCGAGGGCCGTCCAGGCGGCGGCGACGGCGCGCGGGACGGCGTGCGAGGGCGGTAGCTCGGCGCGGCGCGCGCGTGCCTCGGCGGCGAAGCGGAGGAGCGTTCCGTCGAGCGGGGCCGGGGCGGAGGGCGCGGGGCGCACCGGCGCGGGGTTCGGTGCGGGTGGGAGCGGCGGGAGGTCGGTGTCGAAGTCGAGGAGGTCGCCCTTCGACTCCGCTGCGCTACGCTCAGGGTGAACGGATGTGATCGCGGCCGGGGATGGGGTGGGGGATGGGGTCGACCCCACGGCGTCGGTTTCACTCCACGTCATCTTCGGCGTCGCGTGTGCGCAGCCCAGCGCGGTGGCGATCACGAGGGCGGGGAAGAGGATCGCGCGACGCACGGCGCCGCATCGTACTCGTCGCCCGCCCCGCAGCGCGTCCCGCGCAAGCGGGAGGGGCAGAGGTGCGACCTCCGCCCGCGCGCGCCCGCGCGCGCCGGCGCGATGCCCTATCATCCGCCGCGATGGCGCGTCGCAGGACGAGACCACCCCGCCCGGAGGAGCAGGCTCGCGCCCGCGAGGTCATCGCGCGGCTCGAGCGCGAGATGCCGGAGGCGCGCATCGCCCTCGAGTTCCAGAGCGACCTCGAGCTGCTCGTCTCGGTGATCCTCTCGGCGCAGTCGACGGACGCGCGCGTGAACCTCGTCTCGCCCGCGCTCTTCGCGCGCTTCCCGGACGCGCGCGCGTACGCCTCGGCCCGCCCCGAGGACCTCTGGCCCTTCATCCAGACGCTCGGGCTCTTCCGCGCGAAGGCGAAGAGCATCGTCGCCGCGATGCGCGTCATCGACGCCGAGCATGGCGGGCGCGTGCCGCGTGACCGCGCCGCGCTCGAGGCCCTGCCCGGCGTCGGCAGGAAGACTGCGGGGGTGGTGCTCATCCACCTCGGCGCGGACGACGCCTTCCCGGTCGACACGCACGTCGGTCGCGTCTCGCGGCGGCTCGGCTTCACCCGCGAGCGGGACCCGGACCGCGTCGAGGAGAAGCTGCGCGCGCTCGTGCCGCGCCCGCTCTGGGCGCGCGGTCACCAGCTCTTCGTGTGGCACGGCCGGAGGACCTGCGTCGCCCGCGCGCCCGCCTGCGCGCGCTGCGTCGTCCTCGACCTCTGCCCGCGGATTGGCGTCGCGAAGCGCTAAAGCGCGCTCTTGTGCTCGGCGGCGGTGCGGATCGACTCCGCCCGCTCCTCGGCCCGCTCGATCTTGAGCTTCTTCATGCGGCGCCGGATGACCTCGCGCTTCAGGCTCGACAGGTGATCGACGAACAGCGTGCCGTCGAGGTGGTCGTACTCGTGCTGCACCGCGATCGCGAGGAGGCCCTCGCACTCCAGCTCGAACGGCTTGCCGTGATAGTCGAGCGCCTGCACCCACACCTTCGCGGCGCGCTCCACCTCCTCGGCCTCGCCGGGGATGGAGAGGCAGCCCTCGGTGTACGTCGTGACGCCCTCGGTCTTCACGATCCGAGGGTTCACGAGGTGGACGAGCTTCTGTCCCTCCTGGCGGGGGGACGTGTCGATGACGATGCAGCGCTTCAGGACCGCGATCTGAGGCGCGGCGAGACCGACGCCGTCGGCGGCGTACATGGTCTCGGACATGTCGTCGAGGAGGCGGCGAAGGCCGTCGTCGACGTCCCCGACCGGCTTCGCGACCTCCTTCAGGACGGGGTCGGGCCAGATGATGATTTCACGAATCATGGAGAATTCCAGTCTACCTATCGCGATCGTAACGCGCCACGGCGCCGCCGTCATTCCCTCGGTTCGGGGGGCGCGATCGCCGCTCGATAGCGTGCGCGGAGCTCCGGGTCGGCGAGGACCTCGCCGGCTTCACTCACGACCTCGCGCAGCTCCGCGAGCTCGCCCGTGAGCCCCTCCGGGAGGTCGGGGCGGAAGCGGTCGGCTGCCGCCTCGGAGAGGATGCGCCGGGTGGCCTCGCGGATCTCGTCGGTGGTCGCCTCCGGCGCCAGGTCGAGGATCGCGAAGTAGTCGGATCGCCGCACCTGCTCGAGCTTGGCCGCGACCCACGCGAGGGCCGCCGCGCGCCGGCGCTCCTCCTCCTCGATGGCGCGCCGCCGCTCCGCGTCGAGGGCCGCGCTCGAACGGCGCAGCTCGGCCTCGGCCTCGAGGAGGGCGCGCATCTCGGCGGCGCCGGCGTCGCGGGAGGAGAGGAGGGCAGTGACGTCGGCGGTGAGGGGTTTGGGGGGAAGGCGGCCCTTCGACTCCGCTGCGCTCCGCTCGGGGCGAACGGGGGGCGGGGGTCCGGTGGGGGTCGGGGTCCCAGTCGGGGTCAGGGTCGCGGTCGGAGCCGACCACAGCGCGCTCGCCACTACGTCGCGCACCTCGTCCGCCTCGAGCGGCCTCCGCACTCGAAACGCCGCCGCGCCGTCGCCACCGATGAGAATCAGAGGCGTCGCTCCGCCCACCTCGCGCGCGACCGCCGCGCCGTCGCCGCCGTCGCACTCGGGGGCGAGGAGCACGGCGTCCGGCCGCTGGGCGGCGAGCGCCGCGAGCGCGTCGGACGCGTTCGTGGCGAGGAGGACCTCGTCGCCTGTCGCGGCGAGCGCGCGTCTCACGGCGGCGATCTCGGCGAGGTCGTCATGGACGAGCAGGATGCGGCGGGGCACGGGCAGATGATGCCCCGGGAGCAGCGCGTCCCGCTAGAGCATCGAGTACGGATCGACGTCGAAGCGCACGTCGGCGCCCGCCGCCTGGCGCGCGACGGGCGCGAGGAGGCGGTGCACCGGCCGCAGCGCCGCGTGCGCCGGCGCGCGGAAGAGGAGCTGCCACCGGCTCTTCCCGCGCAGCCTCTCGAGCGGCGCCGGCGCCGGCCCGAGCATGGCGACGCCACCCGTCAGCGCGGGGCGGGCCGCGGCGGCGAGCGCCTCGGCGGCGCCGCGCGCGCCGTCGTCCGTCCCCTCGATCCGGACCGCGAGCAGCTTCGTGAACGGCGGCCATCCCAGCGAGACGCGGCTCGCGAGCTCGCCCTCGGCGAACGTCGCGTAGTCGTGGGTCGCGGCGCAGGTGATGGCGGGCGAGGTCGGGTTCCAGGTCTGCACGAGCACGCGCCCCGGCTCGGCGCCGCGGCCGGCGCGCCCGGCGACCTGCGCGAGCAGCTGGAACGTGCGCTCGGCGGCGCGGAAGTCGGGGAGCGCGAGCGAGGTATCGGCGAGGACGACCCCGACGAGCGTCACGCCGGGGAAGTCGTGACCCTTCGTCACCATCTGCGTGCCCACGAGCACGTCCACCTCGCGGTTCGCGAAGCGCGCGAGCACGCCCGCGACGTCGCCCGCCGACGACACGGCGTCGCGGTCGAGGCGCGCGATGCGGGCGGAGGGGAGGAGCTTCCGGACCGCCGCCTCCACCTGCTCCGTGCCGACGCCGACGCCGCGGCGCTCGCCGCCGCAGGTGGGACAGGCCGGCGCCGGCCGCTCGGCGCGCCCGCAGTAGTGGCAGAGGAGGACGCCGCGGCGCCGGTGGTAGGTGAGCGCGACGGCGCAGCTCTCGCACCGCTCCTCGCGCCCGCACGCGTCGCACAGCACGAGCGTCTGGAAGCCGCGGCGGTTGAGGAACAGGATCGCCTGCTGGCGCGCGGCGAGGGTCGCGGCGAGCGCGTCGGCGAGGCGCGGCGAGACGAGGCCGAGCGGGCGCTCGCGGCGGCCGAGCTTCGCGAGGTCCACCACCTCGACCGCCGGCATCGGCCGGTCGTCGATGCGCCCCGGCAGCGAGAGGAGCCGGTAGCGGCCGCGCCGCGCGTTCTCGAGCGACTCGAGCGACGGCGTCGCCGACCCGAGCACGCACGCCGCGCCGGCTTGCTTCGCGCGGACGACGGCGAGGTCGCGCGCGTGGTAGGCGGGGCCCTCCTCCTGCTTGAACGAAGGGTCGTGCTCCTCGTCGACGACGAGGATGGCGAGGTCCTGCACCGGGGCGAAGACGGCGCTGCGCACGCCGACGCAGATCCGGGCCTCGCCGTGGCGGAGCCGCAGCCACTCGGCGTGGCGCTCGGCGTCGGAGAGGCCGCTGTGGAGGAGCGCGACGTCGGCCCCGAAGCGGGCGCGGAAGCGGCCGGCGAGCTGGGGCGTGAGCGCGATCTCGGGCACGAGCACGAGCGCGCCGCGCCCCGCCGCCCGCGCGCGCGCGATCGCCTGCAGGTACACCTCGGTCTTCCCCGAGCCGGTGACGCCGTGGAGGAGGAACGGGGCGAACCCGTGGCCCAGCGCGCCGGCGATGGCGTCGAGCGCCTCGGCCTGTGGCGGCGCGAGCGGGAGCGGCGCGTCGCCGGCAGCGAGGAGGCCGCGCGCACCGGCGGCCTGCGGCGCCTCCGCCGACACGACGGCGAGGCCCTTCGCGGCGAGCGCGGTGAGCGCGGCCCGGCCCGCGGGGAAGGCGGCGCGCAGCTCCTCGACGGGGATGCGGCCGCGCGCGACGAGGTACTCGAGCACCGCGTGCTGGGTGCGGGCGCGCCGCGCGAGGGCGGCGAGCGCGGCCGCGGCCTCGAGGCCCGGGGCGGCCCACTCGACGGCGCGGCGCCGCGGCGCCTTCGCGCCGGCTCGCGCGTTGAGCCCCGGCGGCAGCGCGGCCCGGTACAGCTCGCCCGGGGCGGAGAGGTAGTAGTCCTCCGCCCAGCGCACGAGCGCGACGAGCTCGGGGGTGAAGAGCGCGAACGCGTCGAGCACCTCGGCGACGTCGCGCAGCGAGACGCCGCGCGGCTCGGTCGCGGGGAAGCCGACGACGTACCCGGTCGCGCGGGGGCTCTTCCCGAACGGCACCGCCACGCGCCGGCCGAGCGCGACCGAGGCCTCGAGCTCCGGCGGGACACGGTAGGTGAACGTCCCCCGGACGGCGGCGGCGACGGCGACCTCGACGAGCACGGGGAGAGTGTAGCAGCGGGGGAGGTGATGAATGCGCTCTAGAAGATCGCGTCCGGCAGCTTGGGATTCGCCAGGACGCGCTCCGCGGTGAAGCGCGCCTCGAGCTGCGTCCCGTCCCAGATCTCGACCGCGCGGGGGAAGCGGTCCCCGCCGACGGGCGAGCCGAAGTCGAGGAGGCGCACGTCGCGCGTCGCGTCGCCGAAGCGGGCGATGAGGCGCAGCGGCTGGAACGCCTGCTTGTCGATCCACGCCTGCGGCCGCGCGTCCTGCGGACGGCCGCCGATCACCCAGGCGACGCGCCCGCCCATGCGCCCGAGCGCGACGTCGGTGAGCGCCACGCCGCGCGCCGCGAGCGCCTGCGCGAAGGCGCGCTCCGGCTCCGACCCCCCCGCGCCCTTCTCGCCGATGAGCGCGCACACGCCCTCGACCAGCGCCGCGACCGCGGGGAGCGCCTCGAGCCCGCGTCGCCCCGAGAGGCGGCCGCCGCGCAGCGACGCGGCGGGGCGGTCCGCTGCCGTGGTCGGCGCGCCGGCGGGGCTGAGCTCGAGGCGGCAGCGGCCGGGCGTCTTCACGAACAGTGTCGCGGGCACCGTGAGGTCCGCCCCCGTCGCCGCGCCGGGCGTCGCGGCGATCCCGCTCGCCGCCGCGCCCCGCGCCGCCTCGCCGGAGAAGGTGAGCGTCCCGCCGACCTGGAGCGCCGCCGCGCCGACGTCGTCGCGCCGCTGCGCGACGCGCTTCAGGATCGCGGTCGCCGGGGGCAGGTAGGCCGCGGCGGGGGCGGCGGCGAGCGCGAGAGCGAGCGCCGCGCCGCGGAGCCAGCGCGCCCGCGCGGACGGTGATCGTGAGGCGACGTCGAGGGGTGCCTGGGGCGCGGTCTGCGGCATCGTGGCGCGGGATGGTAATCGCTCCCGAGCCGCCGCGGGAAGCGAAGACGTGACGGGCGCCGGTCGGGTCGCGAGCGTCATCGCGATCGAGCGCGGCCGTCAGGCCCGCTCCGAGAGCTCCGCGGCGCGCTTGCACGAGATGCAGAGCGTCGTCATCGGCCGCGCCCGCAGGCGCGCGGGGTCGATCGCGCCGCCGCAGCCGTCGCACACGCCGAACGTGCCGTTCCCGATCCGCTCGAGCGCCGCCTCGATCTTCGACGCGAGCTTGCGGTCGCGGTCGCGGAGCCGCAGCTCCTCGCGCACGTCCTCCTCGCGCGCGGCGCGGTCGAGCGGGTCCGTCAGCTCGTCCTTCTCCGAGGCGAGGCCGTGGACGGTCGACGCCCCGTGCTGGAGGATCGCGGCGAGCTGATCCGAGAGCGTGCGGCGGAGGCGGGC
Organism: Anaeromyxobacteraceae bacterium; assembly: GCA_045802735.1. Taxonomy (GTDB): domain Bacteria; phylum Myxococcota; class Myxococcia; order Myxococcales; family Anaeromyxobacteraceae; genus Anaeromyxobacter_A. Next base: position 10,441 of record JBJMQK010000580.1, read on the forward strand.
CAGCTCGGTCTTGCGCATGGTGAAGGTCTCCTCACCCGATGCTACGCCTCCGGCGCGGCGCCGGTGCCGCTTGCCGGGGTACCTCCTCGCCGGTATCTTCCGCGCGTGCGAAAACGTCGCGGCTCCCGGATTGTCCTTGCCGCCGCGCTCGCCGCGGTGTCCTCCCTCGCCGCCGCCGAGGACCCGGTCGAGGCGGGGGTCCCGGAGCTCGCCGGCGCGCGCGCGATCGCGATGTCGGCGTACCGAGGCGTCGCGGCCGGGAACGACGGCCTCTTCACGAACGCCGCGTCGCTCGCGTCGCGCCGGCGCTACACGCTCGAGACGGGCTGGGTGCTCGGCCGCCGCGGCGCGGACACGGACTTCCAGGCCTATACCGCGTCCGTCGTGGACTCCGCCATGGAGTCGACCACCGGCGGATTCGCGTACACGCGGATCCCCTCCGGCCCGTGGCAGGGCAACCTCCTGCACGGCGCCCTCGCGTTCCCGCTCACCCAGCGCTTCTTCGTCGGTGCGACGGCGAAGTACCTGTCGCTGAACGGCCCCCAGAACGGCGAGATCCGCGCCGGGAACGTCGACGCCTCGGCCTTCCTGCAGGTCGCCTCGACGGTGACGGTCGGGGTGTCCGGGTACAACCTCATCAACGCCGGGCACAAGGCCATCCAGCCGCGCGGGCTCGGCACCGGGATCGCCGTCGGCGACGAGCGGCACTTCCAGGTCGCGGCGGACTGGCGCGGCGACTTCGACCGCAAGGGGAAGCTCACGAACCTCTATGCCGTCGGCGGCGAGGTGCTCGCCGGCGATCTCGTGCCGCTGCGCGCCGGGTACCTGCGCGACGAGACGCGCGACGCGAGCGCCTGGTCGGTGGGCGCGGGGTTCGTGAGCACGGCCGGGTTCGCCCTCGACCTCTCCTACCGCCAGGGCATCGAGCGGAGCGACGACCGCACCATCGCGGTGGCGCTGAAGCTGTTCGTCTTCTCAGGGTAGCGAGGGCGCTCCCGACGGGAGGATGAACGGCGCGCCGGTCTCGCCGTGCACGCCGCGCCACACCGGCACGCCCCACACCTCGCGCACGCGCTGCGCGGTGAGCACCTCCGCGGGCGTGCCCTCCGCCACGACGCGCCCCTGCGAGAGCACGAGGAGGCGATCGCAGGACGCGGCGGCGAGGTTGAGGTCGTGCAGCACGGCGAGGACGCAGAGCCCCGCGCGGGCGCCCACCTCCGCCATGCGCATCGCGGCGACCTGGTGAGCGAGGTCGAGGAACGCGGTCGGCTCGTCGAGGAGGAGGACGCGCGGCTCCTGCGCCAGCGCCCGGGCGAAGAAGACGCGGCGGCGCTCGCCGCCGGAGAGCGCGTCGAGCCTGCGGTCGGCGAGGTGCACGAGGTCGCACGCGGCGAGCGCGCCGTCCACGGCGCCGCGGTCGAAGCGCGTCGCGAGCGCGAAGAGCCCCTGCCGCGGCGCGCGCCCCATCATCACCGATTCGCGCACGGTGAACGGCCACGCCACGCGCGGCTCCTGCGGGACGAGCGCGCAGAGGCGCGCGACGGCGCGGCGCGGCGCGGTGAACGGGTCGATGCCGGCGAGCCGGACCGTCCCCGACGCCGGCGCGGCGAGGCCGGCCACGAGGCGGGCGAGGGTCGACTTCCCCGCGCCGTTCGGGCCGACGAGCCCGACGAGCTCGCCGGCGCGCGCGTCGAGCGAGACGTCCTCGAGCGCGGGCCGTGCACCGTAGGTGAACGACGCGCGCCGCACCTCGACGAGCGTGCCGGTGGGGAGCGGCTCGGCGGCGGGCGCCGTCACCGCACCTCCGGCGCGAGCTCGAGGTGGAGCAGGCGCTCCACGTTCAGGTGATAGACCTGCTCGAGCGCGTCGCGCGGCAGCCCCACGCCCTCGACGTCCCGGGTG
>JBJMQK010000655.1:0-7021 GCA_045802735.1 Anaeromyxobacteraceae bacterium
CGAAGAGGTCGTAGACGCCGGCGCCGACCTCGAGACCGCGCGCGAACAGGTCGCGCCAGCTCGCGAACAGGTTCGCGCGCGCGCTCGCCGGGAGCGCCGTCGGATCGCCCGCGGCGGTGGTGTAGGCGTAGCGGCGGCTCGTGACCACGAGCGAGGGCGCGAGCGTCAGACGCCCCGGGAGCGCGAGCCGCGCGAGGAACGTCGCGCGGTGCGCGGCGAACCCGAGCAGGAGGTCGTCGCGCCCGGGGACGGCGTACGTCGCGACCGCGTTCTGGTGCGCCGCCGTGTAGAAGGCGTACTGCGCGATGACGCTCACGTCGCGCCCGGCGAGCCGCAGCTCGGCCTCGACCCCGCGGCTGCCGGTCCGCGCCCCGTTCCGGTAGACGTCGAGCCCGGTGTCGGCGTTCGCCGTGAACACGATGGGCCCGTCGATGTGCGCGTCGAAGGCGTTCACCCCGAGGTAGGCGTGATCGGAGATCTCCCACCCGACCTCGGCCTCCCCGACGGTCGTCCGCTCGGGGCTGGTCGGCGCCTGCGACACGTTCTCGATGGCGGGGGCGCGGAACGCGCGCGCGTAGAGGAGCTTCACGTGCAAGGGGTGCCAGAGCTTCGTGAGCGCGAGGCGCGGGACGAAGGCGCCGCCCGCCGCCGAGTGGTGCTCGGCGCGCGCGCCGGCGAGCACGTTCACCCACGGTGTCTCCCACCCGACCTCCGCGAACGCGGCGAGGTTCGTGTAGTCGGCGCGGTCGCTCCCGCCGAACTGGGTCTGCAGCGAGGCCGGCCCGCGCAGCCAGGCCCGGTCGTGGCGCGCCTCGGCGCCTGCGACCGCGGTGAGGTCGCCGCGGTCGAGCGCGAGCGTCACGCCCCCCGACAGGCGGTCGGCCGACTTGTCGTAGTAGAGGTCGCCCGCGGCCTGATCGTCCGTCTGCCACGGCGTGTCGCGCTTGTACGTCGCGCGCGGCGTGACCGTCAGGGCGCCCGCGGTGAAGCGCCACGAGGCGTCCGCGGCGGCAGTGCGGAACCGCTGGTCCGCGGGCCGCTCCAGGGTCGCGCCGTACCCGTCGCGCGTCGTGGTGGAGTAGTCGTCGTACAGGAGCCGCAGCTCGAGGCCGCGCCAGGACGCGTGCGCGTTCACCTGCGCCGGGTCGAGGGCCGCCTGCCCACCCATCGCGAACCCCGCGCCGTCGGTGTCCACGTAGCGCCGGTCGCTGCGGTTCCCCTGTCCGACCGTCGCGTGCACCGCGTAGCTCGCCTCGCCAGCGAAGCCGGCGAGCGAAGCGCTGGCATCGCGGCGGGACAGCGTCCCCGAGGAGGACGCGCCGTAACCGCCGGCGATGGACGCTCCGTCGAGGTCGCGCGCGCCGCGCGTCGTGATCCGTACCACCGCGAGCTCGGCCGAGCCGCCGTAGAGGGCCGACCCCGGCCCGCGGATCACCTCGAGCGTCTGGATGTTCTCGATCGGATAGTGGTGCCCGAGCTGCAGCGTCCCGAAGAGCAGCTCGTTCATCTCGATGCCGTCGAGGAGGAGCAGCACCTTGCCCTCGTGCGCCCACAGCCCGCGGAACCCGACGTCGACGACGCCGGTGACGTCGACGCCGGCCTGGAACCCCGGGACGAGGAGCGTCAGCGCCTCGAGCAGGTCGCGCGCACCGGCGCTGCGCAGCTCGTCGCGCGTGAGGACCGTCACGACCCCCGGCGTCTCGCGTACGGAGCGCGCGCGCACGGCCGACGCCACCGTGGTCTCGGCCTGGAGCTGGGCGTCGAGGTCGAAGAGCGCCAGCTCGGCCCCGGACGCGGAGTCGAGCGCGCGCGCGGCGCAGGGGATCGCGAGCGCGAGCGCCGCGAGCGAGGACAGACGGGGGTTCATCGGATCACCTCTGCGTCGCGCGGCAGCGTGCCGCCGAGCGCGGTCGTCGCGCGGACGCGGTCGTTCACGACGACGCGGCCCGCGGCGAAGCGGAACGGGATGTTCTGGCGCTTCTCGGGGGGACGGCTCGCGACGTCGGCGGCGAGCCGCGCCGCCTCGCGCCCGATGCCGGGGAGGTCGGCGGCGACCGAGAGCAGCGCCCCCGCGCGCGTCATGCCCTCGAGGAACCCCATGAGCGCGACGCGCCGCTCGGTGCAGGCGCGCGCCATGAAGTGGACGAGGTCGGGCTTCGCGAGCCGCGCGTCCGGGAGCAGCCAGATCGCGTCGTGGTTCTGGAGGTAGCCGAGGAACGCCCAGCGGAACGACGCCTCGTCGGAGAACGGGCGCAGGTCCACCTCGAACCCCTGCTTGCGCGCGGCAGCGAGGGCGTCGGCCACGGCCTGCCCGCCGTCGGGCCCGTGCACCGCGACGACCCGGCGCGCGCGCGGCGCGAGCGCGGCGAGCGCCGCGACGGCGTCGGCCGCGCGCACCTCGAGCGGCACCGCGGTGACGTCGGCGCGGCCCTGCGCGTCGGGCGCGAGCACGCCGGCCGCGACGATCGCGGAGCGGGTGGCGCGCGCCAGCGCGACGTCGAAGGCCTTCCTGCCGACGGCGACGACGACGGTCGGAGCGCGCGCGAGCAGCGCCTCGAGCGCGGATGCGTCCTCGACGTCCACCACCGGTGCGGCGGCCACGCCGCGATACCCCTCGACGACCTGCGCGTACTGCGCGACGGCCGGCTGGGTGAGGATCGCGATGTCGGCGCGCGCGGGCGCCGCGGCGAGCAGCGCTCCCGCCACCGCGACCACCGCCGCCCCTGTTCGTCGCGCGCACATCGATCGAGCCGTCCGCCTCGGCCGATTGCACGCCGCGCGCCGGGCGCGAACGCCCGCGGCTGCGCGCCGCAGCGCCGCGTATCGACGGCGGAAAACCGCAGCCGCGCCCGCGCGCACCGGGGTCGCGCGCCGGGTCGCAGCCACCCCCGGGTCCCGGGGGCGGGGTCGTGAAACGAGAACGCCCGCCGGCTGGCGGGCGCCCTCCACGCGTGGCGGACGGAGCCGCCACCGGCTTCACTACGTGCGGGTCTTGCCGCGCTCGATGAGCTCGCGGACCTTCTGTCCGCCCTTGCGCCCGATCTCCTCGTAGAACGCGTGACCGCGCTCGTCACGCACGGTGATGCCACCCTTGCGGCCCGCCTCGGACACCGTCATCGCGCGCCGTGGTGCCGCCGTACCGTCGGTCGCGCCGTCGGTCGCGCCGTCGCGACGCGGCGAGGCCGACTCCTTCTCCTCGTGATCCATCCGTACCCCTCCCCTTCCCGCCGGACGACCCGGCCCCACTCACGTCCGCCTCGGACCGCCTATTCGTGCCGGTCGTCGGCGCCCGTGCCCTCTCCACCCTCGGGGGCGCCCTGCTTCCCCTTCTCGATGAGCTCGCGGACCTTGTGCCCGCCCTTGCGCCCGATCTCCTCGTAGAACGGCGTCCCGCGCTCGGCCTTGATCGTCTCGCCGCCCTTCTTCCCGATCTCCTCGTAGAAGCGCGGGCCGCGCTCGGCCGTTACCGTGTCGCCGCCCTTCTTGCCGATCTCCTCGTAGAACTTGCGCCCGCGCTCGGCCTTGACGGTCTCGCCGCCCTTCTTGCCGATCTCCTCGTAGAACTTGCGCCCGCGGGTCTCGCGAACGCGGACACCGCCCTTGCGGCCGGCCTCCGAGACCGTCATCGCGCCCTTGTTGCCACCCTTCTTCTCGTCAGCCATGGTTCGCCCCCGCGCTCTCCTGTGTGAGCCTCAGTGTTCCCACCCGCCGCTGCGCCCGAGCCCACACGTGCTCGGCGATCGGCTCCGCCATGTCCTCGCCCGTCGCCTCGAGGATCCCGATCCAGCTGGGGTTCCCGTTGACCTCGAGCACCGTCGGCCCGTGCGGGCCCATCACCACGTCCACGCCCGCCCAGTCGAGGCCGAGCGCGCGGGCGGCCGCGAGCCCGATCGCCGCGAGCGGCGCGTCGACGCGCAGCGGCCGCACGCGCGCCCCACGTCCCACGTTCGTCCGCCACTCGCCCGGCTCGGCGAGGCGCTCCATCGCGCCGGGCACCTCGGCCCCCACCACGAACAGCCGCGCGTCGCGGCCCGGGTGCGGCACCCACTCCTGCAGGTAGACGGCCCCGTCGCGGTCGACGCGCTCGGCGACGGCGCGTCGCCCGGCGCGGTCGGGCCGCACGCGCTCGAGCCCGTCCCCGAGCGACCCGGCGAGGGGCTTCATCACCGCCTCACCGAGCGCCTCGAGCGCCGCCGCCGCCTCTCGCGCGCCCTGCGCGGCCGCGGCGCGCGGCGTCGGGACGCCGGCGCGCCGCAGGAGCCACGACGTCCGCAGCTTGTCCTGCGCCGCGAGCAGCGCGTCGATGCGATTGACCACCAGCGAACCCGTCCCCTCGAGCGCGCGGTAGATCTCGAACTGGACGTCGCCGTCCCCGCTGCGGCCGAGCCCGCGCGCGAGCACGAGCGCGTCGAACGCGCCGGCCTCGCGCCGACCGAGGCGGATCTCGACGGCCGCGTCGGTCACGAAGGCGGCGAGCCGCGCCGGGTCGACGGCCTCGGCGGGTCCGCGGCGCGCGCACGCGTCGAGGAGCCGCCGGCTGTGCCAGTCTTCGTGGGGCCAGGCGGTGACGACACCGAACCTGACCTCGTGGGCTGCGCGCTTCGCCAAGGGCCTGCTCCCCTCCCCCGTCACCGACGCTCCGCGCCTTACGCTGGGCACGCGCGCTCGGCTGCACAAGGGAGCGACGATCCGGGAGCTTTCCTGCTACCTGCGCGTGGGTGGAGAGGCTACAGGGCCGGAGGGCGCGGTGGCGGAAAGCGCTACGGCCCGACCCGCGCGAGCGCGTCCTGCACCGCCTGGATCACCCGCTCGGCGCGCTCACCCTCGAGCCGCCCGCCCTCGGCGGTGCGCACGTAGAACGCGTCGGTGGCACGGTGACCCTCGGTGGAGATGCGCGCGAGGTCCACGGAGAGCCCCAGCTCGTAGAACGTGCGGGCGAGCGCGTGGAGGAGGCCGACCCGGTCGGCGGTGAACACGTCGATGACGCTGTGATCGCGGGCGGAGTCGTTGTCGATCACGACCTTCGTCGGGACGCGCGGGAGGGGCTTGCGCGGCAACGAGGAGGCCCTGAGCTTCCGTGCGAGCAGGGCGTCGAGCGACTCCTCGCCTGCCAGCACGCGCTGGAGGTCCTGCCGCGCGGCGCGCCAGCGCGTGGGCTCGATGGCGCCGTCGTCCGGGCCGCGCACCTCGAAGAGGTCGAGCGCCCGCCCCGCGAGCCAGCCGAGCGCGCGCTCGTCCTGCGCCGTCGAGAACACCTCGGCGTGCTGGACGTCGAGGCGGTTCGCGGCGAAGACGCCGGCGATGAGGGCGAGGAGCCCGGGGCGGTCCGGCGCCGTCACGGTCAGCTCGGAGTAACCGAGCACGCCGCGGCGCAGCGAGGCGGCGAAGCGCATCTGGCGGGCCAGGCGGAGCAGGCGCAGGTGGCGCGGGGCGCGCGCCGGGTCGACGGTGAGGAAGTAGCGCGCCGGCATCGCGGCGAGGAAGCGCGAGGTCTGCTTCGACGGCGCGAGCCCCGAGAAGGCCGCCGCCACGCGCGCGCGCGCCGCCGCCTCGGCCGTGCCCGGCTCCGGCCGCCGCGCCACGCCCTCGCGCAGCACCTCGCTCGTCTTCTCGTAGAGCTCGCGGAGGAGGCGGCCCTTCCATTCGGTCCAGGTGCGCGGGCCCACCGTCGCGACGTCGGCGTACGTGAGCAGGTACAGCTTGTCGAGCCGGTCGTGCGTGCCGCACTCCTCGGCGAAGGCGTGGATGAGGTGGGGGTCGGAGAGGTCGCGCCGCTGCGCGATCGCGTTCATGCGCAGGTGCTTCAGGACGAGCCACTCGACGTCCGCGGCCTCCGCCGGGTCGATGCCGAGGCGCACGCAGGCCGGCGCCGCGACCTCGGCCCCCTTCACCGAGTGGTCGCCGCCCAGGCCCTTGCCGATGTCGTGGAACAGCGTCCCGAGGTAGAGCGCGAGCGGGCGCGCGAGGCGCTTCATGAGCGGCCCGAGCACCTCCTCGTCCACGTCGCCGTTCCTGAGCGCATAGAGCCTGCGCACCGCGAACAGCGAGTGAACGTCCACCGTGTACACGTGGTAGACGTCGATCTGCCGCCGCGCGGTCACGCGCGCGAACTCGGGGACGAGCCGCGGCAGCACGCCGACCTGGTGCATGAGCGTGAGGAACCGCCCGCGCGTGCCCGGCCGCACGAAGCAGGCGAGGAGCTCCTGCGAGAGCTCGGGGTCGAGCGCGGCGTCGGGTGGGAGCTCCGCGGCGGCGGCGGCCGCCTGGTCGCGGGCGTACGGGTAGAGGTCGAGCCCCTCGCGGTCGGCGGCGGCGAAGAGGCGGACGATCGCGGCGGGCGAGCGCAGCGCCTCGTTGTTCGCGATCGTGATGCGGTTGCGGAAGACCTTGAACTCGCCGCCGGGCAGCGTCCACTCGGTCCGCGGCGGACCCTTGCCCTTCTCGGCGCCGGTCATGGCGGCGGGCGGCGGCACCTGGCGCCAGCCGGTCGAGCTCTGGCTCTCGAGCGCGCGGTCGACGATGGCGTCGCAGGCGGTGAGCACGACCTTCGCCGCGAGGTAGTAGTGGCGCATGAACGCCTCGACGGCGCTCCCCTCCGGCCCATCGGCGTAGCCGAGGTACTCCGCGACCTGCGGCTGGACGTCGAACGTGAGCTGGTCCCACTTCCGGCGCGCGAGGTAGTGCAGCTCGTTGCGGACGCGCCAGAGGAAGTCCCGGGCGCGGCGCAGCTCGCCGATCTCGCGGTCCGGCAGGATGGCGCGCGCGAGCAGCTCCGTGACCCCCGCCACCTTCCAGCGGGCGCGGGCGATCCACAGCGCGGACTGGAGATCCCGCAGCCCGCCCTCCGACTCCTTCACGTTCGGCTCGAGCAGGTACAGCGAGTCGCCGAAGCGCTCGCGGCGCGCGCGCACCTCCTTGATCTTCTCGCCGATGAACCCCTCGACGCGCGCCGACGACAGCCCGTGGAGCTGCTCGCGCTCGAGCTCGCGGTAGAGCCGCCCGTCGCCGCCGAGGAGGCGCA
>JBJMQK010000033.1:0-3359 GCA_045802735.1 Anaeromyxobacteraceae bacterium
TCGCCGGCGAGTTCTTCGAGGAGCGGCGGAAGATCGTCCCCTACGCCCGGATCCCGAAGCGGGTGGTGCAGGCGTTCATCGCCTCGGAGGACAAGAACTTCTTCGAGCACGGCGGCGTCGACTGGCTCGGCACGGCGCGCGCGGCGCTCCACACCTACGTGCTGCGCCGGCGCATCCAGGGCGGCTCGACGATCACGCAGCAGACGGCGAAGTCGATCCTCGTCTCGGCGGAGGGGTTCGAGGAGGGCACGAAGAAGAACCTGCGCCGCAAGCTCCGCGAGCTCATCCTCGCGCGACGCCTCGAGGCGGCGTTCGACAAGCAGCAGATCCTCTGGCTGTACCTCAACGGCGTCTTCCTCGGCCACCACAGCTACGGAGTCCAGGCCGCCGCGGAGAACTACTTCCGCAAGAACGTGGAGGACCTCACGCTCGCCGAGGCGGCGCTCCTCGCCGGCCTCCCCCAGGCGCCGTCACGTTACTCTCCGTTCACGAACCCCGAGGCCGCGAAGGCGCGCCGGCGCTACGTGCTGCGGCGCATGGCCGAGGAGGGCATGATCGACGCCGAGGCGCGGCGCGAGGCCGAGGAGGCGGAGGTGCGCGTCTTCCCGGTCGACGACGCCTTCCGGGAGACGGCGCCGTTCTACGCCGAGCAGGTGCGCCGCCTCGTCGTCGACCGCTACGGCAACGAGCGCGTCCTCACCGAGGGGCTCCGCGTCGAGATGGCGATGGACCTCGAGAAGCAGCGCGCCGCGCAGGCGGCGATGCTCTCCGGCCTCATGGACGTGGATCACCGCCAGGGCTGGAACGGCCCGGTGACGCACGTCGAGGGCGCGGAGCGCCAGGACCTCGCGCGCCGCCTCGCGCGCGTGTGGCCGAAGGGGAGCCTCGAGCCGGGCGACTTCGCGGTCGGCATCGTCGTCGAGGTCGACGACGCCGCCGCGCACGCCGTCGTCGAGGTCGGCGCGACGCGCGGCCTCCTCCCCATCGCCGGCATGCGCTGGGCGCGGAAGCCGAACCCGGAGGCGAACTACCCCGACGCGCTCATCTCGCGCCCATCGTCCGCGCTCGCCGCGGGCGACGTGGTGCTCGTGCGCCGGGTCACGCGCGAGGACCTCCTCGCGCGCGAGCCCAGGGAGCGACAGAAGCTCGTGCCCGAGGGCGACCGCGCGCTGTTCGCGCTGGAGCAGCAGCCCAAGCTGCAGGGCGCGCTCGTGTCGATCGAGCCGCAGACGGGCTACGTGGCCGCGATGGTCGGCGGCTACGACTTCGACGCCTCCGAGTTCAACCGCGCGTTCCAGGCGTGCCGCCAGCCGGGCTCGGCCTTCAAGCCGATCGTCTACTCGGGCGCCATCGAGAAGCTCAACTACTCCCCGGCGACGCTCCTCACCGACGCGCCGATCGTCTACCGCGACGAGAGCTCGGGCGTCTCCTGGAAGCCGGAGAACTTCGGCGCGTCGTTCAAGGGCGACGTCACGCTGCGCGACGCGCTCGTGCACTCGATGAACATCCCCGCGGTGAAGACCGCCGCGGCGCTCGGCGTCGACCAGCTCGTCGCGTGGGCGCAGACGCTCGGCCTCGCGACGCCGGTGAAGCGCGAGCTCGGCAGCGCGATCGGGTCCTCCTGCACCACGCTCTGGAGTCTCGCGAACGTGTACGCGCTGCTCGACCGCTACGGCGAGAAGCGCCCGTCGCTGTTCGTGAAGCGGGTCCTCGACCGCGACGGGCGGCTCCTCGAGGACCACACCGCGCCATCCGATCCGTGGGTCCCGCTCTCCTCGCGGCTGGCCGCCGCCGCCGCCGAGGTCGAGCGCCCGAAGGAGCGCGTCATGGACGAGCGCTCCGCGTTCATCACCGTGTCGCTCATGCACGAGGTCGCGACCGTGGGGACGGGCGCGGCGGCGGCGCGCCTCGGCCGCCCCGCCGCCGGCAAGACCGGGACGACCAACGACTCGTTCGACACCTGGTTCATGGGGTTCACGCACGACCTCTTCGCCGGCGTGTGGCTCGGCTACGACCAGAACGAGATGCCGCTGGGCCGCTACGAGACCGGCGGCCGGGCGGCCCTCCCGATCTGGCTCTCGTACATGCGTGGCGCTCTCGACGCGCGGCCGCAGCCCGAGTTCCCGATACCGGACGGGATCGCCTTCGTCCGCATCGACCCTGCGTCGGGGAAGATCGCGACGGACGGCCGCGGCGTGGTCGAGCCCTTCAAGGTCGAGAGCCAGCCCGTCGCGCAGCGCCCGGACAAGCCGTCCGTCGAGGTGCAGGACCTCTTCAGCCAGTAGCGCCGCCTGCTTGACCCCCTGGTAGGCGCCGCGTAGCATGGCCACGGGGCCATAACATCCCAGATTTCGGGATGTTTCCCCACACCCGGCGCGCCCCATGCTCCAGCTCATCGACAAGCTCGGCGTCAAGCGGACGCTCTACGCCGTGTTCGTCGTCGCGCTCGCGATCGCCATCGCCGTGGCGGCGCTCTTCGTCCGCCGCACCGTCCGCGCCGACCTCGAGGACGCGCTGCAGCGCCGGGTCGAGAGCGAGGCACGGCTCGTCGCCGTGAAGGTCGCGCCCGCGCTCGTCGCCCACCGGGACGACGTCCTCGCCGCCGCCGTCGAGGCCGCGCTCTCCCGCGCGGACGACGCGTTCGTGGTGGTGCTGCGCGCCGACCGCAGCGTCGCGGCGCGCGCCGTGCGGCCGGCGTTCTCGGATCGCGTCGACGCGGCGCTCGCCGCGCACGCGCGCCAGCCCGAGCGCGGGTTCCTCGCGCACGACGACCTCTACTCCGTCGCCGAGCCGATCCGCGTCGACGTCGCCGACGCGCGGCCCGCCGCCGGCGAGGCCGCCTCGCGCGTCGCGGGGTGGGTGGTGCGCGGGCAGGATCCGTCCGACGTCGACGAGCGCGTGTCCCATCTCCAGCTCGTGCTCGGCGAGCTCCTCGCCGCGGGCGGCGCCGTGCTCGCGATGACGTTCGGCTGGCTCTCGCACCGGCTCGTGCGCCGGCCGCTCACCGAGATGAGCGTCGTCGCCGGGCGCGTCTCGGAGTGCGACCTCGGCGCGCGGGCGGCCGCGCTCTCCGACGACGAGCTCGGCACGCTCGCCGCCGCGCTCAACCGCATCGGCGAGAACCTCACCTCGACGCTGTCGCGGGTGAAGGGTGTCTCCGAGGGCGTCGGCAACGTCATCCAGCGCATCGCCAAGACGGGCGCCCAGGTCGCGGAGGGCACCGGCACGGTCTCGGCCCGCGTCGCCGAGACCGGCGCCTCGATGAGCGACATGATCGCGTCGCTCAAGGGCATCGCCGACAACGTCGAGGTGCTGGCGCAGTCGGCCGACGAGTCGTCGTCGTCGATCCTGGAGATGGC
>JBJMQK010000094.1:0-2554 GCA_045802735.1 Anaeromyxobacteraceae bacterium
CACGCGCAAGGTCTCGCGCACGCCCAGCCGCCCCGCGGCGAGGCGCGCCGCGAGCGTGCGCCCGCGCAAGAGCTCGAGCACCAGGAACGGGCCGTGCTCGCTGCGCCCGGCGTCGTAGAGGGTGACGATGTTGGGGTGGGACAGGCGCGCCGCGGCGTCCGCCTCGGCGAGGAGCCGCTCCTCGCCGACGTCGGGCCGTTCTCCGCCGACGATGGCCTTGAAGGCGACGGCGCGGCCCAGCTCGCGGTCGCGCGCCTCGTAGACGACGCCGAAGCCGCCGCGGCCGAGCTCGCGCACGAGCTCGAAGCGGCCGATCACGGCGCCCGGCCGGAGCGCGCGGTCCCACTGCGACGACGCGCCGCCGGGGGCCTGCACCAGCTCCTCGAGGAGCGCAGAGAGCGCGCCCGGGCGGATGCCCTGCGCGCGCGCCTCGCGAACAGCCTCGGCCTCGGAACCCGCCACGCACGGAGCGTAATCGCTCCGCGTCGAAGCCGCCGACTACTGGGCGGCGACTCCCCGGGTGGGGGGAAGTGAGGGCGGAGCCAAGGGCGACCTGCGCCTTGGCTCCGCCGCTCGAACGCTCTAGACCTCGAGCTTGACGATGCAGTCGGACGGGCACACCGACATGCAGGCCGGATCGCCGGTGGCGGCGCACTCGTCGCACTTGGCGGCGTCGATGATGTAGGAATCGTCGCCCTGGGAGATCGCGCCGCTCGGGCACTCGGCCTCGCAGGCGCCACAGCTGCTGCAGTCGTCAACGATGATCTTGTTCGCCATTTTGGTATCTCCTGTCGTAGACCGGTGCGTCTCGGTGACCGGGCCCAATGCACGTGGCGCGCCGATCCGCTGGACCGCCGATTTTCCGCGGATTGCGCGGGATCATCCCGCGCATGACGCGCAGAGATGCCGCGTCGGGCCCCCTGAACCGCAAGAACTGCGCAGCGGCGGTAGGGGCTCGCCCGGCCGCCGGTTCGGCGGCGCGCGAGCGGGGGCCCGTGCTTATGCCTCTCCGCGTGTCGAACGCTGCGCGCCGCCTGCTCGTCTTCGGTCTCGGGGGCCTCGCCGCGGCCGCGCTGTCGTGCGGCGGGGACGACCCGCTCCCCGCGCCACAGGACAGGACCGGGCTCACGCGCGTCTCGGGACCGACCCCGTTCGCGAGCGGTTGCGAGGGGGCGCCGCAGGACGGCACCCATTTCCGGGGAGCCGAGGTCGAGCCGTCGCTCGCGGTCGATCCGACCGACCCGGCGCACCTCGTCGCCGCCTGGCAGCAGGATCGGTGGTCGAACGGCGGCGCGAGCGGGATCGTCTCGGCGGTGTCGCGCGACGGCGGCCGGACCTGGGCGCGCTCCGTCGCGCCGCTCTCGCGCTGCGGCGGGGGCACCCCCTCGAACGGGGGCGACTCCGAGCGCGCGAGCGATCCCTGGGTCGCGATCGCGGCCGACGGGACCGCCTACGAGGCGAGCCTCTCCTTCGACCGAACCTCCCCCGCGGCCGCGATCCTGGTGAGCCGCTCGACGGACGGCGGCGCGACCTGGGGTTCGCCGACGACGCTCGAGCGCGACGACGACCCCGACGTCACCGTGGACAAGGGGTCGATCACCGCCGACCCGACGGACGCGCGCCTCGTCTACGCCGTCTGGGACCGGCTCACCGGCCTCTCCCGCAACCCGCCCGTCGGCACCGGCCCGACCTGGTTCGCGCGCACGCTCGACGGCGGCGGGCACTGGGAGCCGGCGAAGCAGATCTACGACCCGGGGTTCGACGCGCAGACGATCGGCAACGTCATCGTGGTCCTGCCCGGCGGCGCGCTCGTGAACCTCCTCGTCGTCATCACGAACGCGAGCAGCCGCACGCCCACGGAGCGGATCGCGGTGATGCGCTCGGACGACCAGGGCGGGAACTGGGGGTCGCCGATCGTGGTCGCGGACCTCATCGACCCGGGGGTGGTGGACGGGACGACGGCGCTGCGGACCGGCGCCCTCCCCTCGATCGCGGTCGACCGCGCGTCGGGGGCGCTGTACGTGGCCTGGGCCGACGCGCGCTTCGGCAATGGCGTGCGCGACGCGATCGTCCTCTCCACCTCGCCCGACGGCGGCGCGAGCTGGTCGCCGCCGGCCATCGTGAACGGGGTGCCCGCGGCGGCGGCCTTCACGCCGGTGGTGGCGGTGGCGGGCGGCGGGCGCATCGGCGTCCTCTACGCCGACCTGCGCGACGACGACCCGCAGCGGACGCTCGCCCACGCCTGGCTCGCGACCTCCGCAGACGGCGGGACCACCTGGCACGACGCGCCCCTCGGCGGCCCCTTCGACCTGCGCGGCGCGCCGGACGCGGGCGGGCTCTTCCTCGGCGACTACCAGGGCCTCGTCGCGCAGGGCGACGGCTTCGCCGCGGCGGTCGCGATCGCGAACACGGGCGACGCGGGCGATCCGACCGACATCTACGCGGCGACGTTCTAGGACGCTCGAACCACTCGCCCTTCGACTACGGCCCGCTTCGCGGCCCTACGCTCAGGGCGAACGGAGGTGAGCCAACACTCCTAGACCGCCGGCGCGCC
>JBJMQK010000015.1:0-3101 GCA_045802735.1 Anaeromyxobacteraceae bacterium
CTCACGGCTCGAGGCCGCGCGGCTGGAGGTGTCGCGCAAGGAGTGGGCGCGCGGCCTCGACGCCCGCGCCGGAACGCTCCCCCTGCGCCCGGTCGCGAGCATGGCCTACAAGCTCGCGCGCGTCGCCTGCGGGCTCTCGGACGGCGCCTTCTCCTTCAAGCGGCGCAAGGAGTGGGGCACCTGCGCCGGCGCGGCGCTGGTCCGCGCCGCGGGCGGGCGCCTCACCGCGGTGGACGGGAGCGACCTGCGCTTCAACCGGTCCGGTCCGGACCATCCGCTCGGCGTGGTCGCGTCGGGTCCGAGGCTGCACGCGGCGCTCACGGACGTGGCGCGGAGGCTCGCGGCGGCCGAGGCTCCGTGAGCCGCACGTGCGGAGACCCGGCAGACGTGTCGCCTGCCGGGCCTCGCTGATCCGTTACGGCTGTCCTGATGAGCGCAGAAGGAATCGAACCTTCAACCTATGGATTAAGAGTCCATTGCTCTGCCAGTTGAGCTATGCGCCCGACTCGAAGGGTCGCGGATCTACAACGTGGGTCCCGCGAAGTCAACGGTTACCTCGAACGGCGTGAC
This sequence comes from Anaeromyxobacteraceae bacterium, assembly GCA_045802735.1. GTDB lineage: Bacteria > Myxococcota > Myxococcia > Myxococcales > Anaeromyxobacteraceae > Anaeromyxobacter_A. Next base: position 571 of record JBJMQK010000015.1, read on the forward strand.
CGACGTGCGCCTCGCACCCAGAAGCGCGCCCGGAGGGAGTCGAACCCCCGACCCGCGGCTTAGAAGGCCGCCGCTCTGTCCAACTGAGCTACGGGCGCAAAGAAGCCTGCGCGGGTGGATGGTTGCGAGAAGTTGGGGTGAGTAAAGGGGCTCGAACCCTTAACCCCCGGATCCACAGTCCAGTGCTCTACCGATTGAGCTATACCCACCATAAATCTCGAAGCTTGCGCGCCCGGAGGGAATCGAACCCCCGACCTGCGGCTTCGAAGGCCGACGCTCTATCCAACTGAGCTACGGGCGCAGAAGAACGACGCAGAACCCTCTCGGACAAACCATCCACCCAGTTTTTCAAAGAGTCGGGGCGGCGGGATTCGGACCCGCGACCTCCTGCGCCCAAGGCAGGCGCGCTACCAGGCTGCGCTACGCCCCGAACGTCGCGGTCCGGGCACCGCCCGACCAAGAGCGCTGTAACTAGCGCTCCGGCGGGTTTTTGTCAAAGGCGAACCCCTCGAGGAGGGGGCGCAGCGCACGGAAGGCGGCGCCCCGGTGGGAGAGCGCGTCCTTCTCGTCGGGCGAGAGCTCGGCGATGGTCCGCGGCGCCGCCGGCGAGCGCTCGAGCTCCGCCCTCGGGATGAAGAGCGGGTCGTAGCCGAAGCCGTTCGTGCCGCGCCGCACGCGGCCGATGCGCCCGGCGCAGCGCCCCTCCACCTGCGCGACGACGCTGCCGTCGGGGCGCGCGAGGGCGAGCACCGCCACGTAGGCCGCGCCGCGCCCCTCGTCGGCCACGCCCGCGAGCGACGCAAGGAGCCTGTCGTTGTTCGCCTCGTCGCGGCTCGCCCGCGCGAGCTCCGGCCCGAGCTCGCGCGCCGCGACGTCGGGGAGCGCGCACGCCGGGCTCGCGAGGCCGCCGGAGAGCTCCGACCAGCGCGCGGAGTGAACCCCCGGCGCGCCGCCGAGCGCGTCGACGCAGAGCCCGGAGTCGTCGGCGAGGGCGTGGAGCCCGGTGAGCCGCGCGTACGCCGTCGCCTTCTTCACGGCGTTCTCAGCGAAGGTGAGGCCGTCCTCCTCGACCTCGGGGAGCGGCCGCCCGAGATCGGCGGGCGACACCACCCGCACCGGCAGCGCCGCGACGAGCCGGCGCAGCTCGCGGAGCTTCCCTGGGTTGGTCGTGCCGAAGAAGAGGTCCATGGCGGCGCCCGGTTCAAGTAAGCATCGGGCGGCACTCCCGCCGCCATGGATGAGATCCGGCGCCTGCGGCGCCTCACTCCGGGGGGAGAAACTCTCCCCCCGAGACCCCCCATCGCGAGCGTCACCTCGAGTGAGCAGCGCGATCAGGAAGAGCGAGGCTCAGCGCGGCGCGAGCGCCTGCGCCTGGACGTCGCGCAGCCGCGCGATCCCGGCGAGCGCCGCGTCCACCATGCGATCGAGCTGCTCCTTGCGGAACGCCTTCCCCTCCGCGGTGCCCTGCACCTCGACGAGGTCGCCCTCCCCCGTCGCGACGACGTTCATGTCCACCTCGGCGCTCGAGTCCTCTCCGTAGTCGAGGTCGAGGCGCACGACGCCCTCCACGATCCCCACCGACACGGCCGCCACGTGCCGCTTCACCGGCCCGGCGGCGACCACCTTCTTCGCCTTGAGGCCGCGGACCGCCATCGCGAGCGCCACGAACCCGCCGGTGATCGCGGCCGTGCGCGTGCCCCCATCGGCCTGGATGACATCGCAGTCGACGGTGATCGTGCGCGGGCCCAGGTCGCGCAGATCGACCGCGGCGCGGAGCGCGCGCCCGATGAGGCGCTGGATCTCGAGCGTGCGACCGCCCTGCTTCCCCTTCGCGGCCTCGCGCGCCATCCGCTCGTTCGTGGAGCGCGGCAGCATGCCGTACTCGGCGGTGACCCACCCCGCACCCGTCCCGAAGACGTGCGGCGGGACCCGGTCCTCCACGGACGCGGTGCAGAGCACGTGCGTATCGCCGAAGCGCGCGAGGCAGGAGCCCTCGGCGTGCTTCGACACGCCTGGCTCGAGGGTCACCGGTCGGAGGTCGAGGTCGCCACGGCCGTTCGATCGCATGGGGGCGGTGATTAACGCCGCGCCTGCGCCGTCGCCCGCCGCCAGGCGGCGATCCCCTCCACCACGGCCTGCGCGACGCGCTCCTGGTACGCGGCCGTGGCGAGGCGCTGGCCCTCGGCGGCGTTCGAGACGAAGCCGACCTCGAGCAGCACCGCCGGCATGCGCGCGCCGGCGAGGACGTAGAACGGCGCCTGCTTGACGCCGCGGTCCTCGGCGCCGAGCGTCGTGACGAGCCGCTCGTGCAGCGCGTAGGCGAGCCGCGAGCTCTCGGACAGGGCGTCCGTGTCCGCGAGGTCCTGCAGGATGCCCGCGACCGGGTCGTCGCCGGCGGGCTCGGGCTCGCCGGCGAGCCGGTCGGCGTTCTCGCGGGCCGCCACCGCGCTCGCCCGGCTGTCGGTGGCGTCGGCGGAGAGGAAGAAGGTCTCGATCCCGCTCGTCTTCCGGCGCAGCTCGGGCGTCGGCAT
>JBJMQK010000137.1:0-2523 GCA_045802735.1 Anaeromyxobacteraceae bacterium
CACCCGGCGCTTGCGCGCCTCGGGCTCGGAGAACCCCAGCGCCTCCTCGACGACGGCGTTGATCCGCACGCGCGAGCGCGTCGGCTCGCTCTTGCGCACGAACTCGTGCACGCGCCGGATGATGCGGCCGGCGCGCTCCGCCTGGCGCGACGTCTTCTCGAGCGCCTCGGCGATCTCGGCGGCGTCGGCGCGGCCCGTCGCGAGGAGATTGCGGCAGCCGGTGGTGTAGCTCGCGATCGCCGAGAGCGGCTGGTTCAGCTCGTGCGCGATGGTCGACGCCATCTCACCCATCGTGACGAGGCGCGCCGTGGCGGCGAGCTTCTCCTGCTGGAGCCGCGCCCGCTCCCGCGCCCGCTTCCGCTCGGTGATGTCGAGGATCGAGCCCATCCAGCCGGTGTGCCGCCCGCGCGCGTCGACGAGCGGCGCCTCGTACACGAGGACCTCGATGCGCTCGCCGCCCCGGCGCACCAGCTCGAACTCGAGGGCCGCACGCGGCGCGCCGGGCGCGCGCGCGGCGGCGAGCGTCCGCTCGATGTGCTCGCGGTCCTCCGGCGGCCAGTACGCCTGCGGCGCGGCGTGGCCGATGAGCTCGCGCTCGGCGTACCCCACCATCTGGCAGAACGCGCGGTTCACGTAGACGACGCGCCCCTCGAGGTCGACGGCGCGCATCCCGGTCTCGAGCGAGTCCTCCATCGCCTTGCGGAAGGCGTGCTCCTCGCGCAGCGCCCCCTCGGTCTCGAGCCGGCGCTGGATGTGCCGCCGCAAGGACCAGCTGCTCCACAGCACGGCCGCGGCGAGGCTCACGATCGCGAGCGCGAGGACGTTGCGCCAGAGCTTCGTCCCCGAGCCGTAGGAGGCGACGTGCAGCACGAGCCCGTACCCGGGAGGATCGAGCCGGGTCTCGTGCGTCAGCTCGGGGTGGCCCGGCGCGTCCACGTTCGACTTCGCGGCGAGGATCGTGCCGGAGGCGTCGCGCAGGGTGACGCGGTGGCGCTCGGCGAGCCACCACGGGACGAGCCCCGAGAGGAGCGATCGGAGGCCGTAGACGCCGACGACCGTGCCGGCGAGCGCGCCGCTGCGGTAGCAGGGCACGAAGACCTCGAACTCCTGCTCGCGGGCGGTCGGGTGCGGCGCGGTGTAGGCCGGCTTGCCGCTCGACACCGCGAGGCGGTGGACGGGCTCGGTGTCGGCGTCGAGCCACTTCCCGTCGCCGCCGTCGTCGCTCGGCGCGGGCGCGCTCGCGCGCGCGATGCCGCCGGCGTCGAGGAGCACCACCTGGAGGAGGCCGGGGCTGCTCGGCAAGAGGTGCTTCACCTGCAGCTCGAGATCGGCCTGCGCGCGGTCGCCGCCGGGCGAGGCGAGCGCGAGCTCGCGCAGGCGCTCCACGTCGCGCTCGAGGCTGAAGTGGAGGTTCTGCTCGACCCACAGGATGTCGCGGATGACGCCGGCGCGGCTCTCGTCGAGGTCCTGCCGGTGCAGGATGCGCAGGAGCCCGAGGAGCGCCGCGACGATGAGCGCGACCCCCACGCGCGGCGCGTACCAGCGCCAGTCGTGAACCCCGGCGGCGTGGTCGGTCGGCTCGGGAGCCCGCGCGTGGGTGTGGGCGTTCATGGTCGCGCCACCCGCGATTGTGCCACGTCCCGCCCGCGCAAACGAGGCGGCGGCGCCGCCGGGAGCCCCCGACGATCGCCGCCGCCGACGTGCAGCCGCGTCGAGCTGCCGCGGCGCGCTAGATCGTCGAGTCGCTGCCCCGGTTCATCGCGGCGCGGAACTTCACCCAGTCGATCTCCTTCTCCCAGCTCGCGAGCACGACCGCCGCCACGCAGTTGCCGACGTGGTTCGTGATGGCGCGCGCCTCCGACATGAACTTGTCGATGCCGAGGATGAGCGCCATGCCCGCGACCGGGATCCCGGGGACGACGGCCAGCGTCGCCGCGAGCGTGATGAAGCCGGAGCCGGTGACGCCGGTCGCGCCCTTGCTCGTGATCATGGCGACGACGAGGATCCCGAGCTGCTGCCCGAGCGACAGCTCGATGCCGAGCGCCTGCGCGATGAAGAGCGACGCCAGCGTCATGTAGATGTTGGTGCCGTCGAGGTTGAACGAGTAGCCCGTCGGTACCACGAGCCCGACGACCGACTTCGACAGCCCGATGCGCTCGAGCTTCTCCATGAGCGGGATGAGCGCGGACTCGGAGGAGCTCGTCGCGAGCACGAGCAGGAGCTCGCTCTTGATGTAGCGCAGCAGCTTCAGCACGTTGAACCCGGCGATCGCGGAGATCGTGCCGAGGACGACCACGATGAAGAGCGCGCACGTCGCGTAGAAGAGCAGGATGAGCTGGCCCATCGGCACGAGCGACTTCAGCCCGAACTTGCCGATGGTGAACGCGATCGCGGCGCCGGCGCCGAGGGGCGCGGCGTAGAGGATCATCCGCATGACGCCGAACAGCATCTTGCTGACGTTGTCGAACAGGTCCATCACCGGGACCTTGTGCTTGTCGGGGAGGTGCGCGAGCGCGAAGCCGA
>JBJMQK010000184.1:0-6703 GCA_045802735.1 Anaeromyxobacteraceae bacterium
CCGTTCTTGAAGTTACCGTGGCAGTAGGTCGAGGCGCAGCTGAGCGTCGTCGTGTTGAACGCCGAGGAGGTGCCGGCGAGCGCGCTGAAGCCCATGTCGACGACGCCGTTCTTGTGGCCCGACGTGTAGGACGCGACCTGCGCGCCGTGGCAGTCCGAGCAGCCGAACGCCGGCGAGATGTTGCTCGCCGTGACGTGCGACTGGTGCGCGCCGACGCCAGCGAACGTCGTCGCGGTGTTGCCGAGCGTGTCCTTCGGGGGCGCAGGGTTCGCGGCGCTGCCGTGGCAGGAGGTGCAGCCCGCCGCCTGGACGATGCCGTCGATGTGCGTCCCGGCCGGGTCGAGCGTGCCGGCCGCCGTCATGGTCTCGGGGTGGCAGGAGACGCAGGCGGTGAGCCCGCCGGTGACCGTCGGGTGGCCGTTCGACGTCGGCGGGACGCCGTGGCAGCGGCCGCAGGCGGCCTCGCCGGCGCCGACGTTCGTCCACGTCGGGGCGGTGTTCGTGCCGTCCGCGTTCGCGAGCGTGCCGCCGTGGCAGTACACGGTACCGCACGTCGGCGTCGCCGGGTTCCAGGCGCCCGCGGCGCCGCCCATCTTGGAGACGCCGCCGAACGGCACGTCCGTCGAGCCGTCACGGTGCTTCGGATCCGTGAAGGCGACGACGCTCTCGTGGCAGGCGGTGCAGTCCGCCGCCTGCTGCGCCACGATCGGGGAGATCTGGGTGTTGAGGTGGGCCGAGTGGCTGCCGACGCCGATCCGGGTCGTCGCCGTCTCGCCCGCCGTGTCGGTCGGGGGCGCGCCGGTCTGGTTGTCCTTGCCGCCGTGGCAGCTCGTGCAGGTGACGGCCGGCATGATCGCGCCGCCGCTCGCGTTCACGGTCGCGACGCCGCCATTCGTGGAGATCGTGACGCAGCCGTTGTTCGTCCCCGCCGCGGTGGGCGTGTAGGTCACGGTGACCGTGCGCGACTCACCGGGGGCGATGACCCCCGGGAGGTCGTCGGAGCGGCCGGCGAACATCGTCGACCCCGGGCAGGGGTCGATCGAGGTGACGCTGAGGTTCGCGGTGCCGACGCTCTGGACCTGGAACGTCTGGGTGGCGAAGGTGCCGGCGAGGACGCTCGTCCCGAAGGAGATGCCGAACACCGACGTCGAGACGCCGGGCGTGCCGGCCGGCGCGGGCGTCGCGGCGCCGGAGAGGCTCACCGTCATCGTCGCGTTCGCCGGGTCGTTCGTCGCGAGCTTGAGACAGGTCGTGCTCGTGACCGCCGACGTCGGCTGATAGGTGACCGGGAGCGAGAACGACGCGCCGGGCCCGATCGAGAACGGCGTCTTCGCCTTCCACGAGAAGGGCAGCGCGTTCGCGTCACAGCGGGAGATGCTGTTCACCTGCAGGACCGCGTTGCCGGAGTTCTGGACCGCCGTCGAGATCGACGCCGTGGCGCCGACCGGGACGGTGGGGAACACGAGCGAGGGGGCCGGGATCGCCGCGACCGGCGTGCCGCCGGCCAGGACCGTGAAGCGGACCGGGATGAGCTCGCGCCCGTGGCTGGCGCCCGGGCCGTCCTTGAAGTTCGGCCCGAAGACCGTCGTCGTGACGCCGCGCTCCGTGAGGTCGAACTTGTTGCCGTACCACGCGGCGTACCAGGTGTACGTGCCCGGCGTCGTCGGCGCCGGCGCGCGCAGGACGATCGGCGTCGGGATGGTGCCGTTGCACGAGTCGGGGCCGTTGCCGAGGCCGCCCGCGCCGCTCGACTTCGCGAGCTCCTTCATCGTGGCATCGAGCAGCTGCATGCGGACCCAGCCGCAGCGGTACCCGCCGCCGACCGAGACGACGACGTCCTCGCCGGCCGCGTAGCTCGCCTTGTCGGACGTGGCGGTGAGGCCGAAGTCCTGCTTGTTGGCGAGGTTGTGCGTGCCGTGGGCGTGGCAGCCGCTGCAGGTGCGCGTCGGCCCGTGACACTGGGCGCAGTTCGCGTCGTAAAGAGTGTCGAAGGCGAACGACGGCGCCGGGAAGAGGACGGCGGCGGCGAGGGCGCCAACTGCGAACGCGACGGCGAGTACGTGCTTCATTTCGTTCCCCGGGCAAAGCCGTCCCGCTTCCGGCGCCAACTCGAGGAGAGCTGGCGGGAGCAGACGGGTGTGGGCGAAAGACCGCCGATGTCCTGGCGGGGAGCGCCACTGCAACCGGGAGGCCAGCGCTGTCGTGAAAATCAGACGCGATTTCCGCACGTGAGTGTCATGCAGCCGCGGGGCATGACCCAGGGTGAGCGAAATGCCGCACCCAAAACGCCACAGCCGAAACGTGGGACAGCGCGTCACCCCCTGCGCGAACTCGCCGCAGCCGGATTGACGCTGCGCAACTTCTGCGAAACCGCGCGGCTGCGCCGCAGATGGCAGGAGGACCGAGCGTTGAACGCCAGCGGTTCCGGGCGTTTATGTGCGGCACGATCCGTGCTAATGTCCGCCACGAACCCGCGGAACCTCGACCTCGTGAACGCCTCGACGCCCGATCTGCGCCCGCGCCTCGTGTGGACCGGCGCCATCCTCTTCGCCGCCGTCTTCACTGTGGTCGGCGTCGAGCTGAAGGCGCATGGGTCCCGCACGACCTTTGCCCGTCCGCCGGATTTCCACGGCGCGCGCTGGGCCGCCGTGAACGACGCCGGCGAGGCCGTCCGTGTGTGGGGCGAGGCCAACCTGCACGGCAGGAGGGTCCTGCTCCTCACCGGCCGGTGGGCGCAGGTGCAGGCCATGAGCGTCGACCCGGTGGCCGCCCCGAGCGCGAGCCAGCTCGACGTGAACACCGCCGTCCTCGCCATCGCCCGCTCCGGCATCGCGCGCGAGCTGGAGGTGGTCATGCCGGCGGCCGCGTTCCGCGCGCGCCTCGACGAGGTCGGGACGCCGAAGGAGCTGCGGCGCGGCGACGGCTGGTTCACCCTCCCCTTTCACGGCTACCCGCGGCGCTTCTCGGTTCCGGAGGAGGCCGAGGTGCCGCGCGAGCCGGTCCTCGCGCTCGTGGAGCCCTCCTTCTTCGCGGAGGGCGCGCCACCGCTCGAGAGCTGGCTCCGCGCGAAGGGGTTCGACGTCGAGCTGGGGCTCGTCGCGCTCACCGACCCGACGGCCACCGAGGCCCAGCGCGGAAAGGCCGTGCTCTTCGCCGAGGCGGAGCGCGCGGTCGCAGTCGAGGTGCAGCGATGACGCCGGCCCCGGGGTCCCGGCGCCGCGCCGTGCTCGCGATCGCCCTCGTCGGCGGGCTCGCGCTCACGCTGCGGACGGTGCACCTGTCCGACCAGCCGCTGATCGACGACGACGCGTCCGTCGGCCTCACGGCGCAGCAGTTCACGACGAACGGGCTCCCCGAGCCCACGATGTGGAACCACCCGCGGCTCCGCGACTCGCTCGTCGCGGCTTCGCTCGCAGCCTTCGGCGAGACGCCGTGGGGGCTCAAGCTCTGGAGCGTCCTCTTCGGCGCCGCCTGCGCGCCCGCGGTGATGGCGCTCGTCGTCGCGGTCGGGGCCGGCGGGACGGCGGCGGTCATCGCCGGGCTCCTCGTCGCGCTCGACCCGCTTCACCTCGACTTCTCGCGGCAGGCGATCAACGACGTGTACCTCGCGTTCTTCCCCGTGGCGGCCCTCGTCGCGACCTGGCGCTACCGCGCCGGGCGCCGCACCGGCTGGCTCGTCGCGGCGGGCGCGCTCTTCGGCCTGGGGCTCGCGTCGAAGTGGAGCGTCGCGATCCCGCTCGCGTTCGCCGCGGCCGTGGTCGCGCGCGACGCCTGGCGGCGCTCCGCTGGGCCCGGGGAGCGGGCGATCGAGCTCGGCTTCGCCGCCGCCGCGCTGGCGGTGCTGCCGCTCGCGATCTACGTCGTCACCTTCCTCCCCTGGTTCGGGCGCGGGTACTCGCTCGCGGAGTGGGTCACGTTCCACCGCGCGATGGCGTTCGAGACGGCGACGCACATGGGCTACCCGGGCACGAAGCGGCCCGGGTTCGAGGGCGAGCTCGTCGGCGCGTGGCGCTGGTTCCTGCAGCCCGTCTACTACGCCGACATCGTCACGCCGGAGGCCGGGCGCGCACCTTCCTACATCGTCGGCATCGGGAACCCCGTCGCCTGGCTCGCGGTGTGGCCGGCGGTCGCGTTCGCCGCGTGGCGCGCGCTGCGCCGGCGCGATCGCGCCGCGGCGCTCCTGCTCGCCCTCTTCGCCTGCGCGTACCTGCCGTTCGCGCTGTCGGTGCGCCGGCCGATCTGGACGAACAGCGCGGTCGCGGTGGTGCCGTTCGCGATGGCGCTCGTCGGGTTCGGCGCTGCCGAGCTGTGGCGCGTCCGGCGCACGGCCGCCGCCGCGTGCCTGGCCGCGGCGGCGATCGCCGCGGCGGTGCTCTGGTTTCCCGCCGCCGGCGTCAGCACGTCGCTGAGCGATCCCGTGATCCACGCCATCGTGCCGCCGATCGCCTTCGTCCCGAAGCACCCGCCGGGAGTCGCGGCGGAGCCGGCGGCGCAGGGCGGCGCCAGCCACTCGCCCCTCGGGAGGGCGCCATGAGCCTCGTGCGCACGTTCGCCCGCGGGCCGCGCGTGGCGCACGCGCTGTGGCGGCTGCGCCGCGGGCGGCCGACGGTCGCGAGCGTGAACGTCCTCAACCGCTGCAACCAGGCCTGCCCGATGTGCGCGGTGCACGCCGCGCCGGACCACGCGCTCTCGCTCGAGGACCTCGACCGCGCGTTCGGCGCGCTCCGCAAGGGCGGCGTCGCGATCGTGGAGGTCTCGGGCGGCGAGCCGTTCCTGCGGCGCGATCTCCCGGAGGTGCTCGCGCTGCTCGACCGCCACCGGTTGCTCTTCACGTTCAACACCAACGGGACGGCGCTCACCGACGACGGCCTCGCCGCGCTCCGCCGCTCGCGCGGGCTCCTCCAGCTCGCGATGAGCCTCGACTCGCTCGACCCCGAGCGGTACGCGATGCTGCGCGGGCGCGACCTCCTCGCGAAGGCGCTCGCCGGCCTCGAGCGCATCCAGGCGGCGAAGCTCCCCGCGCCGGTGAAGCTCAACGTCGCCGTGAGCCGCCACAACCACGACGAGGTCCCGCGGCTGCTCGCCTTCGCCCGCGAGCGCGGCCTCTTCGTCTCGGCGTTCCCGGTGAACCAGGGCCCGGGCGCCCACCGCAGCGCCTCGTCGCGGTTCGCGTCGGGCGACGCCGAGCGCGCCGCGATGGCCTCCCTCTTCGACGACCTCGCGCGGCAGCGCCGCCGCGGCGCGCCGCTGTGGGAGCCGAGCGCGTTCTACCTCGCGGCGGCCAGGTTCGTGCGAGGCGAGCCGCTCGCCCCCTGCGGCGCCGGACGGCTCTACCTCGACGTGCGCGCCGACGGCGCCGTGGCTCCCTGCGTGGAGCTGCCGGCGGTGGCGACGCTCGACGACCTCGCGAGCGGCGCCGCATGGCGCGCGCTCGACGGCGCGGCCGGCGCGGTCGCCGCCTGCCGCGCGACGACGCCCTGCTGCTACACCTGCACCGTGAGCCTCGCCGAGACGTCCCGCCATCCCATCGCCTTCGCGCTCGAGAGCGGGCGCGCGCTCGTCGCGAGCCGCCTTCGCCGTCCCGGAGGAGCACCCTCGAGGAAGCGGTGACGGCGGGCGGCGCGACGGCGCTGCCCGTCGCGGTGCTCGGCGCGGGGCCGGCAGGCCTCGCCGCGGCGCTCGCCCTCGTCCGGGCTGGCCGCCCCGCCGTCCTCGTGGAGCGCGAGGACGGGGTGGGCGGGCTCGCCCGCACCGTCCTGCGAAACGGCTACCGCTTCGACCTCGGTGGCCACCGCTTCTACACGCGCCTGCCGGAGGTGCGCGCGCTGTGGGAGCGGCTCGTCGGCCAGGACCTGCTCGTCCGCCAGCGCCGCTCGCGCATCCTCTTCCACGGCCGCTTCTTCGACTACCCGCTCACGGCCTCGAGCGCGTTCGCCGGCCTCGGCGCGGTGGAGAGCGCGCGCATCCTCGCGAGCTACCTCTCCGCGCGGGCCCGTCCCATCCGGCCGGAGCGGAGCCTCGCCGACTGGGTGACGAACCGCTTCGGACGGCGCCTGTTCGAGACCTTCTTCCGCACGTACACCGAGAAGCTGTGGGGGATCCCCTGCGAGCAGATCGGCGCGGCGTGGGCGGCGCAGCGCATCCGCGGCCTGTCGCTGCGCGCCGCCGTCGCCGACATGCTCCGGCGCGGCGCGGGCGGGCAGCGCACGCTCGTGACCGAGTTCCAGTACCCGCGGCTCGGGCCGGGCATGCTGTGGGAGCGCATGCGCGCGGAGTTCGAGGCGCGCGGCGGGACGACGCTGCTCCGCCACCGGCTCGTGCGCGTGCGCCACGAGGGCGGGCGCGTGTTCGCGGTCGACGCGGTGGGCCCGGACGGCGAGGCGAGGCTCCCCGTCTCGGGCGCCGTCTCGACGGTGCCCGTGCGCGACCTCGCGGCGGCGCTCTCCCCCGCGATGCCGGAGGCCGCGGCCGCGGCGCGCGCGCTGCGCCACCGCGCGTTCATCGAGGTGGCGCTCGTCCTCGAGGGTGACGACCCGTTCCCCGACACCTGGCTCTACCTGCACGATCCCGACATCCACGCGGGCCGCGTCCAGAACTTCCGCGCCTGGAGCCCGGCGCTCGTGCCGGTCGCGGGCCACGCCTGCGTCGGCCTCGAGTACTTCTGCTCGGCGGGCGACGCCCTGTGGACGACGCCGGACGCGGC
>JBJMQK010000222.1:0-7709 GCA_045802735.1 Anaeromyxobacteraceae bacterium
TGGTCTCGGTCGTGTCGACGTCCTCGACCGTTGCGGTAAGCGAGAACAGCGGCCCGCCGGGGCAACCCCGCGACACGTACACGGTCGTGCCGGCCGGTACGGCGCTGTCCGGCAGGATGATCGGCGTCGTGATGGCCCCGCCGTCCACCGTCCGCGCGACGTCGGGGACGGGCTGTGGCAAGGGGCAGGCGGCGAGCCCGAGCGCGATCGCGGCAGCCAGGGCGAGCGGGAGGGCGCGCCGGGTCACGCGAGGCCCTCGTCGTCGTCGCCGGGCTCCGGGTCGGGCGGGTTCACGCCGCGGCGCTCCGCGTCCTGCTTCTCGAGGTGGCGGAAGATCGTGCGCGGGTCGACGCCGAGGTCCTTCGCGGTCTTGGTGCGGTTGCCCGCGTTCCGGTCGAGCACCTCGTTGATGTAGCGCTTCTGGAACTCCTCCTTCGCCTGGGCGAGCGGGAGGACCGGCGCGAGCGCGTCGGGGCCGAGGTCGAGGTCCTCGGGCGCGACGAGGGGGCGATCCGCCAGCACGACCGCCTTCTTCACGCGGTTCTCCAGCTCGCGGATGTTGCCGGGCCAGGCGTACTTGCGCAGCGCCACCGCCGCCGCCGGCGCGAAGCCGCGCGCCTGCGACGCGAACTCGCGGGCGTACTTCGCGAGGAAGAAGCGCGCGATGACCACCACGTCGTCGCCGCGGTCGCGCAGCGGCGGCAGGCCGATCGAGATGACGTTCAGGCGGTAGTAGAGGTCCTCGCGGAAGCGTCCGGCCCGGATCTCCTCCTCGAGCACCCGGTTCGTCGCCGCGACGACGCGCAGGTCCACGGCCTCGGCGCGCGTGTCGCCCACCTTCGTGACCGTGCGCTCCTGCAGCGCGCGCAGGAGCTTGACTTGAAGTTGGGGCGGCATGTCCCCGATCTCGTCGAGGAAGAGCGTCCCGCCGTGCGACGCCTGGAACTTCCCGGGCCGCGTGGCGATCGCGCCGGTGAAGGCGCCGCGCACGTGGCCGAACAGCTCGCTCTCGAGCAGCGCCTCGGGGATCGCGCCGCAGTTCACGGCCACGAACGGGCCCGCCGCGCGGGGCGATCGCCGGTGGATCTCGCGCGCGACCAGCTCCTTCCCGGTGCCGGTCTCGCCCTGCACCAGCACCGAGACGTCGGTCGCGGCGACCTTCTCGATGCGGCGGTAGACCTCGCGCATGCTCGCGCCGGCGCCGATGATCTCGCCGAACTGGCTCTCGGCGACCGCCTTGCGCAGCGCCTCGTTCTCGCGGCGGAGCCCCTCGAGCAGCAGCGCGTTCTGCACGAGCAGTGAGGCCTGCGCCGCGAAGACCGTGAGGGCCTCCAGGTCGCGCTCGGCGAACAGCGACACGACGCTGTCGTTCCCGAGGTAGAGGACGCCGAACACCTCGCCCTGGCGCGTGAGCGGCGCGCACATCACCGAGCAGACCTTGAGGTTCACGACCGAGGACGACGAGGACCACTGCGCGTCGTGGAGCGCGTCGGCGACGATGACGGGCCGGCGCGTGCTCGCCACCCGCTGGACGATCGAGTCGGAGACGCGCGCCACGGCGTCCTCGATCGTCTCGCGCGCGAGGTTCCGCGCCGCCTTCACCTCCATGCGCCCGCCCTCCAGCAGGATGACGAAGCCCTTCTCGGCGTGCGTCAGCTCGAGGACGGCGTCGAGCAGCTCGTCGACGAGCTTCGGCAGGTCGCTCGCGCCGAGGAGGCGCTCGGAGAAGCGGACGAGGCCCTCCATCGCCTCGACGCGGGCCGCGGCCGGGGCCGGCGTCTGCGCGGGCTGCACCGCCGCGCGCAGCGAGAAGACGAGCTCGCTCGCGCCGAGCCGGATGCGGTCGCCGTCGGCGAGGCGCGCCGTGACGCGGCGCCGCCCGTTCACCTCCATCTCGGCGCCGGCGTGGCACACGGCGCTGTACTCGCGCCCGTCGGAGTGGATGTGCAGGGCGGTCGCGGCGAGCCCGTCGTCGGGCAGCGAGAGGTCGTTCTCCGCGCTGCGGCCGACGCTGGTGATGCGGCGGGCGAGCGCCACGACGCGCTCGCGGCCGTCGGCGGTCTTGACGACGAGGGCGGCCACGGTGGTCACCAGCCCCACGAGAGCTTGAGGATGGCGCCGGCGTCCTTCGGGGCGAGCTCGGCCTCGACGCGCGGGACGTAGTTGAGGTGCGCGTCCACGACGCCGAAGGCGTACACCGCCCAGAAGAGCCCCGCGGCCGTGTACTTCACCGCGTCGGTGCGCGAGAGGAGGCGCCGGTCGGAGTCGCTGTAGGGCGGGTGCGAGCAGCCCGTGGGCTGCGACGGCGAGCAGCGTCGCGCCGGGTCGTCGGCGATCTGGTTGTGGAAGAGGATGGCGCCGAGGTTCACGGCGGCGAGCGTCACCTGGGCCGCGGCGATGGCGGTGCCCTTCGCGCTCTGGCCGTTCTGGTACTGGCCGATGCCGAAGGGCATCCAGTTGAGGAGGTAGAGCCGCTCGCGCACGCGGACGACGCGGGGCGCCCGCGCCGCCTCGTCGGCGGCGCGCGCCTGCTCGCGCTCGGCGCGGCGCCGGGCGCGGAGCGGCGCGAGCTCGGGCTCGGCGTCGCGCTTCACGCCATCGAAGAACTCGACGACGCGCGGCTCCACCAGGAAGGGGTCGAGCGCGTGGTCCGGGTCCTGGCGCAGGAGCTCGAGGAAGGCGTCGCGCGCGGCGGCATCGTGCGCGAGCTTCAGCTCCGAGGTGCCGACGATGCGCCACGCCTCGACGGCGTCGTCGCCCCGGGCCCCGGGGTGGGCGGCGATCCAGGCGCGCGCCATGGCGGCGGCGTCGTCGAACGCGCCGTACTCGAAGCGATCGCGCGCCCGCTTCAGCTCCGGGCTCTGCGGGCCGGCGGCGAGCGCGAGGGCGAGCGCGAGCGCGATCACGGCCGCCCCTCGGCGGGGGGCTCATCGGTGGGCGGCGCGACCGCGGAAGGCGACGACCGTTGCTCCGCCGGCGGCGCGACGATCGGCACGCGCTGCGGCGGCGGCGCGGCGAACGTCACCTCGGCGCCGGCCCGGACGCGGACCGTGGTCCGCACCGGGACGAAGCCGTCGCGCTCGAGGCGCAGCTCCACCTCGCCCTCGTACGGCGTCGGCCCGGTCGCCGGCACGGCGACGTCGATGCCGTCGCGCTGCGAGCCCTCGGCGGTGCCGGCGAGCCGTCCGTCCACGAGGACGCGCGTCTCCGCGTCGGCGTCCACCCGCAGGCGCGCCGGGCGCGGCGCGAGCGGGACCTTCAGCTCGAGCGCAGCTGGCAGCGCCTCGCCCGCGGCGAAGTCGCGCACGAACGGGAAGCAGCACGCGTGCTCGATCTGGATCCGGTGCGGCGCGCCGGCGGTGAGCGTGAACCGGACGCGCTGCTCGCCGCGGGCGACCTCGACGTCGTCGAGGAGCGCGCGCTGTGCGTACGGGCGGACGAAGGCGGTGACCTCGGCCGGCGCGGCGGGCACCGTGGGCACGCCGGGCGCGATGAGGACGGGTGTCCGGGCGAGCGGGGTCGGCGGCGCTTCGACTCCGCGCTCCGCGCTACGCTCAGCGCGAACGGATCCCCCCCGTTCACCCGGAGCGTAGCGCAGCGGAGTCGAAGGGTCACCCTGAGCGGAGCGCAGCGGGTTCGTGGAGTCACGCTGAGCGGAGCCCACCGGAGTCGAAGGCTCACCCTGACCGGAGCCCACCGGAGTCGAAGGATCGCCCTGAGCCGTGCGCACCGGAGTCGAAGGGTCACCCTGAGCGGAGCGCAGCGGAGTCGAAGGGCGTGCCACCTCGCCTCCCGCGCGGCCGTGCTCGAACCAGCCCGCCCCGCCCCAGGCCGCGACCCCGAGCAGCGCCGCCGCCGCCATCACGGCGGCCCCGCGCCGCACGCGCCCCTTCCAGCGGGCCCGCCGCTCGATGCAGGCGAGGCGCTCGGAGACCTCGGCGTTGTCGGGGTCGAGCGCGAGCACGCGGTTCATGTGGCGCATCGCGCGGGCCGTCTCGCCCGCCGCGAGCGCCGCGTCGGCCCGCGCCAGCGCCGCCGCCACGAGCCGCGGGGCGAGGAGCGCCTCGTACGCGTGCGGATCGGCGAGGTAGGCGCGAAGCTCTGCCGGGGGGTCTTCGAGGCCCGCCTCGCCGAGCGCGCGGTCGAGCTCGTCGCGCAGCGCGGCGGCGGTCGGCGTGCGCCGGTCCGGGTCGGGCTCGAGCGCGCGCGCGATCACCGCCGCGAGCGCGTCCGACACGAGCGGTGAAACCTCCCGCGGGTCGGCGTGCTCGCCCTCGATCACCCGCCGCAGCGTGGCCGTGGGGTTCGGCGCGGCGAAGGGCAGCTCGCCGGTGCAGAGCCAGAAGAGGATGGTGCCGAGCGAGAACAGGTCGCTCCGCGCGTCGGCCTCGCGCCCCTCGATGATCTCGGGCGCCATGTGGTTCGGCGAGCCCACGAGCGCGCCCGTCATGGTCATCTTCTCGTCGCTCGCGATGATGCGGGCGATCCCGAAGTCGACGAGCTTCACCGCGCGCCGCCCGCCGGCCTCGAGCAGCAGCACGTTCTCGGGCTTGAGGTCGCGGTGGATGACGCCGGCCGCGTGCGCGTGGACGAGCGCGTCGGCGAGGGCCCGCGCGAGGAGCGCGCCCGCCTCCGGGAAGCGCACGCCCTCGCCCTCGACGAAGGCGCGCAGCGTGCGCCCCGGGACGAACTCGGTGACGAGGTAGCTCTCCACCGCCGCGTCGCCGGCGTAGTCGTAGATCTCGACGATGTTCGGGTGGCTGAGGCGCGCGACGGCCCGCGCCTCCCGCGAGAAGCGCGCCCGCGACTCCGCCCGCGCCGCGAGGTGCGGGTGGAGGAGCTTCACCGCGACCTCGCGGTCGAGCGCCGTGTCGCGGCCGCGGTACACGACGGCCATGCCGCCGCTCCCGACCTGCTCGAGGAGCTCGTAACGATCGATGCGCCGGATCAAGCGCTTACGGTTCCAGGAGGCGCATTGGGCGTGCCCGCCGCGACACCCGCGCCACGGTGGCGGCGGCGGCACTATGACACGGATGGCAGGGTGGAGGCCACCCGGCCGGCTGCTCCTCCGGTGACCGGAATGTGTCGTGTTTCCGGGCGCTATGCCGTTCCGCCGCCGAGCAGCTCCGGCCCGGGTCGCTGCGGGAGCAGGCGCTGCGCCAGGAGGGCGCGGATCGTTTCGGGGAGGCCCGTCGTCGAGATCGGGTACAGCGGACTCCAGCCGAGGGCGGCGAGGCGGCGCGTGTCGTAGTAGTGGTCCGCGGCCATCCAGTGGAGCGACTCGCGGTCGATGCGCGGCGCCAGCTCGGCGGTGGCGTTGCTCCGCGCGGCGAGTCGCTGCCACGCCTCGTGGAGGCGGTGGTTCACCGGCTCGATGAGCCAGCGATCCGGCACGTTGCGGACGAGCCACAGCAAGGCCGCCGTCATCCGCGGCGAGTAGGGCAGGATCCGCCCGGCGTCGACGCCCATCGCGGCGAGCGCCGCCGCGAAGTGCTCCGCCATCGGCAGCGGCGCCTCGTCGCCCACGTTGAACGCGCGCCCCACCACCGCCTCGTCATCCGGGAACTCCGCGACGTGCACCGCTGCGCGGGCGAGGTCCTCGAGGTGGACGAGGTGCGTCACCGGCCCGCGCCGGATGATGGGAATTCGGCGCCGCCCCTGGTTGAAGAGCGCGATGAGGGCGAGCGCGCGGATGGGGCCGCCGCGCAGCGTCGGGCCGTAGATGATCGTGGGGCGCAGGACGGTGAGTGGCGCGCCCTGCCGGAACGCGAGCCAGGCCGCCTGCTCGGCGCGCCAGCGCGCGCGCTCGGCCGCGGTGCGGGGCGCCTTCAGCTCGCCCTCGGCGCAGGGCAGGTTCCGCGGCCGCCCGTACACCGACGTCGTGGAGAGGAGCACGAAGCGGCGCGCCTTCGCCTCGATCGCAGCGCGGCCCGCGGCGTACGCGGCGGCCGCCTCGGCGTCGGCGCGCACCTCGGCCGCGAGGCGCGATGGCGTGCGAACCCCGAGGTGGAAGATCGCCTCGGCGCCGGCGGCGGCGGCGGAGAGATCGCGCAGCGCGGGTTCGAGGTTGCCACCGTCGAGCGCGACCGTGCGCACGTCCCACCCCGCGCGCGCGAGCTCGGTCGCGAGCGCCACCTGGCGACCTCCAGGCGACCCGGTGATGAGGGCGACGCGCGGCACGGACGAGATCTCGTTTAGCAGCGCCTCGGAAGAAACGAAAGGGGCGGCGGCCCAGTGGCCCCGCCCCTCCCTTCGCACCGCGTGACGCGCTGCGTTCGACCCGCTAGACGCGGATCTCGTTCTTCTTCGCCGCGTCGTCCGGCGGCGGGACGACGGGCGGCTTGCGCCCGAGGGGGCTCTCCTCGAGCGCGGCCTTGAGGACCTCGTCCATGTGGCTCGCGAAGACGAACTCCAGCTCCTTGCGCGCCTGCTCCGGGACGTCCACGAGATCCTTCTCGCAGCGCGCCGGCATGATGATGCGCTTGATGCCGGCGCGATGGGCGGCGAGGACCTTCTCCTTGATGCCGCCGACCGGGAGCACGAGGCCGCGCAGCGTCACCTCGCCCGTCATCGCCACGTCCGAGCGGACGCGGATGCCGGTGAGGAGCGAGACGAGCGCCGTGAGGATGGTGACGCCCGCCGACGGTCCGTCCTTCGGGATGGAGCCGGCCGGGAAGTGGATGTGGATGTCGGTCTTCTCGAGGAAGTTGGACGGGATGCCGAGGGTGTCGGCCTTCGAGCGCAGGTAGGACAGCGCCGCCTGTGCCGATTCCTTCATCACGTCGCCGAGCTGGCCGGTGAGGGTGAGCGACCCCTTGCCGGTCATGCGCGTCGCCTCGATGAAGAGGATGTCGCCGCCCGCCGCGGTCCAGGCGAGGCCGGTCGCGACGCCCGGGATCTCCGTGCGCTCCGCCGTCTCGTTCCAGAACCGCTCCGGCCCGAGCATCTCGGCGAGGTCGTTCTCGCCGACGACGCGCTTCGCGCCGGCGAGGACCTTGCCGCTCGCGACCTCCACCGCGACCGCGCGGCAGATGTCGGCGAGGCGCCGCTCGAGGTTACGCACGCCGGCCTCCCGCGTGTACGCCATGATCACCTTGATGATCGCCTTCTCGTCGAGGTGGATGGCGTCCGCCGCGAGCCCGTGCTCCCTGAGCTGCTTCGGGATGAGGTGGTTCTGCGCGATGTGGACCTTCTCCTCGAACGTGTACCCGGGCAGCTCGAGGATCTCCATGCGGTCCTTGAGCGGGCCGGGGATGGGATCGAGGAGGTTCGCCGTCCCCACGAACATCACCTTCGACAGGTCGTAGGCGATGTCGAGGTAGTGGTCGGAGAACGAGTGGTTCTGCTCCGGGTCGAGGACCTCGAGCAGCGCCGCGCTCGGGTCGCCACGGAAGTCGGCGCCGAGCTTGTCGATCTCGTCGAGCATCATCACCGGGTTCACCGTCCCGGCCTTCTTCATCGACTGGATGATGCGGCCGGGGAGGGCGCCGACGTAGGTGCGGCGGTGCCCGCGGATCTCCGCCTCGTCGCGCACGCCGCCGAGGGAGAGCCGCACGAACTTGCGCCCAATGGCCCTCGCGATGGACTGGCCGAGCGACGTCTTGCCCACGCCGGGAGGCCCGACGAAGCACAGGATGGGCCCGCGCATGTCGTTCTTCAGCTTGCGGACGGCGAGGTACTCGAGGATGCGCTTCTTGATCTTCTGCAGG